>JANMUW010000335.1:0-6703 GCA_031392105.1 Acidobacteriota bacterium
GTGCGAGGTTGGATGAAGTGGCGCCGTGACGCCCGCGAACTCAACTTTCTTGAAACGCAGGAAATAAAAGTAGCGAAATGAAACTGGAGATATTTCAGGTTGATGCATTCACGAAGAAGCCGTTCGCTGGAAATCCGGCAGCGGTCGTGCCGCTGACGGAATGGCTGCCCGCGGAGACGATGCTTGCGATCGCGGCCGAAAACAATCTCGCCGAGACCGCTTTCTTCGTGAAGAACGACGATCGATATGAGATCCGGTGGTTTACGCCGAAGGTTGAAGTTAATCTTTGCGGCCACGCGACGCTTGCGAGCGCGCACGTGATCTTTGAAGAACTCAAACTCGAGAACGAATCGATAAAATTCCACTCGCATCGGAGCGGCGAGCTTGGCGTTGAGAAACGCGATGGACGGATGGTCCTGGATTTTCCGGCGTACCCGTTGAAAGAGATCGAAACTCGACCTGAACTGGTCGATGTCGCAGTCGCGCCGCTGAAGAGTTGGGAGACGCAGGGCAACATGCTGATGATGCTCTTGCGAAGCCAGGAAGAAGTGCGATCACTCGAGCCGGACATGGAGCATGTCGCGCGGCTGCCGTACGACGAGATCATCATCACAGCCAAGGGCGACGATTGTGATTTTGCTTCGCGAATGTTCGCACCGCGCATCGGCATCCCGGAAGATCCGGTCACGGGTGCGATCCATTGTTCGCTTATACCGTACTGGGCGAAGGAACTTGGCAAGGATAAATTGTTCGCGCGGCAGGTTTCCGCACGCGGCGGCGAACTCTATTGCGAACTCGCGGGCGATCGGGTAAAGATCGGCGGCAATGCGGTGTTGTATATGAAAGGGGAAATTTATGTTGCAAGCGAAAAAAGCGCCGGTGCGTGAGATCGAATACCGGCTAGCACGGCCTGACGAATCGGAAGCGATCTCGGAGTTGTTGCTGGAATCTTTTGGCTTATTCGAAGCCGAGTATACGCCCGGAGCGTTCGAGTATACGACGCCGAGCACGGATATTGTACGCGGCCGATTTGACGAGGGTCCTGTCTGGGTTGCGATGGATGGCGACACGATGATCGGAACGGTGTCGGGTTTGCCAGAGCCTGAACGGTTTTATGTTCGGAGCATGGCGATACGCCCGGATGCGCAGAGACTCGGACTCGGTCAGCGGCTGCTTGAGATTCTCGAAGGCTTTGCACGCGACAAAGAGTTCGATCGTTTGTATCTCTACACGACGCATGTTCTGCCAGGTGCCAAGCGGCTGTACGAGAAGAATGGATTTTACGTCAAAAGAGAGACGCCGCCCGAGGAATGGCATGACATGGCGGGTCTCGAGATGGAGAAGAATTTGACGGACGCTGAGTGAATTCGTTTGGTGTTGTTTCGTGTGGTTGGTGTGTTTCGTGGTTTGGCTTTAGCTCGCCGATCACACAACAACATAAGACAACCACGAACCACACGAACCACACGAAAATGACACTAAGAAGAGCGTTCGCAAAATACTGAATTTATGTTGTTAGAAGTTAAAGATCTGCACGCCGGAATAGACGGCAAGGAAATCCTCAAGGGGCTGAACCTTCAGATTAAGAAGGGCGAAGTTCACGCCATCATGGGACCGAACGGATCGGGCAAATCGACTTTGTCGAAGGTGCTCGCCGGGCATCCCTCGTACGAAGTGATCTCCGGAGAAGTGTTGTACGAAGGCAAGAATCTTCTCGACCTCGAACCTGACGAACGCGCACGTGACGGTGTCTTCATGGCATTTCAATACCCGGTCGAGGTGCCCGGTGTTTCGAATTCGCAATTCTTGCGGCTCGCGTACAACCAGAAGATGTTGCATCTCGGTCAGGAAGAGCTTGATCCACTCGAGTTCAACGACTACCTGAAAGAGAAGGCGAAGATTGTCGATATGAGCCCCGACTTTTTCAAACGGTCGGTGAACGAAGGCTTTTCCGGCGGCGAGAAAAAACGGAACGAAATCCTGCAGATGGCGGTGCTGGAACCGAAGCTTGCGATCCTGGATGAAACGGATTCCGGTTTGGATATCGATGCACTGCGTATTGTCGCCGAAGGCGTTAACAAACTTCGCAGTCCGGACAACGCGATCATTCTCGTCACACACTACCAACGGCTCCTGAATTTTATCGTTCCCGATATGGTTCACGTGCTGGCCGGCGGAAAGATCGTGAAGGAGGGTGGAAAAGAATTGGCGCTCGAATTGGAAGAAAAGGGTTACGACTGGGTGAAAGCAGCGAGCAAATAGGATGACGGACTATCCACTATGAACTACCCACTATCCACTGAAGAATGAATAATTTTCTTCAGTGGTTAGTGGATAGTGAATAGTTAGTAGTTAAAGACACGATGGCAGCAGTAATGGAAACAATATACGCCGATGCGTTCAAGCGCTTTTTGTCCGCAGCGGATGAGCCGGCCGAGTTGAAGCGGCTCCGCGAAGACGCGTTTGCGGTTTTCACACAGATGGGCTTTCCGGTTGTGAAGAGCGAAGAGTGGAAGTACACGAATGTCGCGCCAATCTCAACCAACCAATGGGCTATTAGCGAAAAGCGGCGCGCTACTCCTGCTGACATCGACTTCGAACTATTCGATCGATTTGACGGCGGGCGAAATGGCTTCACGGCGATGAACGTTGCGTTCGCCGAGCTTGTGACGCTTCGAATATCGAAGGAAACCGTTGTTGACCAGCCAATAGTATTCAACTTCGCCGCGGACGAAGGCACGGCGCGTTTTCCGCATTTTCTGGTGATAGCTGAGGCTGGTAGCAAAGCTACGATCGTCGAAACATACGCGAGCCCCGCGAAAAGTTTTACCAACGCAGCCATGCAAATAGTTGTCGAGGACAACGCCAGCCTCACGCACTATCGTGTCCAGAAAGAATCGCTTGATGCGTTTCATTACGGCGCGACCGAAGTTTCCGTGGGTCGCGGCGGTGTTTACAATTCGACGAACATAAATTTGGGTGCAGCACTTTCACGGCATGATATTGAGTTGAAGTTTGTGGCCGAGGGCGGCGAAGCGTTTGTCGACGGCTTGTATATGCTCGGGGGCTCGCAACATGCGGATACGCATTCGGTCATCGACCATACTGTTCCGAATTGCACATCGCATCAGAATTACAAAGGGGTCATGAATGACAAGTCGCGTGCGGTGTTCAATGGCAAAGTGTTCGTCCGCGAAAATGCGCACGGGACCGATGCGAAGCAGTCCAACAAGAATCTTTTGCTGTCGAACGACGCTCGTGTCGACACAAAACCGCAGCTCGAGATATTTAACGACGACGTGAAGTGCGCGCATGGAGCGACCGTCGGACAGCTTGAGGAAGAGGAGTTGTTTTATTTACTAACGCGCGGATTGCCCGAGAATCTCGCGCGAAATCTCCTGACGTATGGCTTTGCTGAGGAGATCATAAACAAGATCGGGATCGAAAGCATTAAATCGGACCTCGATGAGGCAGTACTTAACCGTCTGAATGTTAGTTTGGCAGTGTGAAAAACTATGAGAGTTAGAATTCCGTTGATTATCGAAGAATCGTTGATCAAACAAATTGATGAGATCGCCGGCGAAAAGCATCGCCGTGCGGCGACGATCGAAACTGCGTTGCGCGAGTACATCGCCCGCCAGGCACGTAAGGCGAAAGCCAATCCGGTTGCCGAGGAGCCTGCGGCCCCGACAACTCCGACCCGCGGAGCGGCGCGCTCCAATGCGTTATCCGTAGCAAAGGCGGCGGCACGTCCGAACCCGCAGGCAGCAAAGGCAACCGCGCGCGCCAAGAGGTAAAAGGTCGTGACGGCTACCAAAACATTGAGCGATTGGGATGTTGAAAAGATCAGGAACGATTTTCCGGTGCTGTCGCAGACGGTAAACGGAAAGCCCCTCGTGTATCTCGACAATGCCGCGTCGTCTCAGGTTCCGCAGAGCGTGATCGACCGGACATCGAAGTATCTTGCGGAAGAACATTCGAACATCCATCGCGGTGTGCACTATCTTTCTCAGCACGCGACGACGGCCTACGAAGCCGCGCGCGAGAAAGTGAAACGGTTCATCAACGCACCCGATGTGAATTGCTGCATCTTCGTGCGAGGCTGCACCGAGGGGATAAACCTCGTCGCACATTCGTACGGAAAGGGATTCATCAACGAAGGCGATGAGATCCTTGTCTCCGAGATGGAGCACCACTCGAACATCATTCCGTGGCAGGTGGCCGCCGAGGAACGCGGTGCGAAATTGCGGGTCATCCCGATGAATCGTAACGGTGAGTTGATAATCGAGGAATACGACAAGCTCCTGAATGAGCGGACGAGGATGGTCGCGATTTCTCATGTTTCGAATTCACTTGGGACGGTAAGTCCGATCAAAGAGATGATCGCGACCGCGCACAAGTTCGGTGTGCCGGTTTGTGTTGACGCCGCGCAAAGCGTTCCGCATTTTCCGGTCGACGTGCAGGATCTCGATGCGGACTTCTTCGTTTTCTCCGGTCACAAGATGTTTGGCCCGACGGGCAGCGGCATCATGTACGGAAAGCGCGAATGGCTCGACAAGATGCCTCCGTATCAAACAGGTGGCAGCCAGATCCGAACGGTCAGTTTTGAAAAGACGACGTACGCGCCTTTGCCGGCGAAATTCGAGGCCGGAACTCCGGCGATCGCGGCGGGTATCGGTTTGGGGGCTGCGATCGATTATATAAACTCGATCGATTTCGAAGCCGGGGCGAAGTATGAACATGAGCTGCTCGAATATGCGACTGAACGCCTGTCTGATATCCCGGGCGTGACGATCGTCGGAACCGCTGCTAAGAAAGCGAGCGTCTTGTCATTTACGATCGAGGGAATTCATCCGCACGACATCGGAACGATTCTCGATCAGGATGGGATCGCCGTCCGTGCCGGTCATCACTGCGCTCAGCCGGTGATGAAATTCTTCGAAGTGCCGGCGACCGCGCGCGCATCCTTCGCGTTCTACAACACGCGGGAAGAGGTCGATAAGCTGGCGGATTCTGTGCAGAAGGTTATTGAGGTTTTTGCTTAGAGAAGTAGAAAATCTCAAATTTGAAATTTGAAATTTGAAATCTTAGATGTCAGAACTCAGCGATCTTTATCAGGAAACAATTTTAGAGCACAACAAGAACCCGCGGAATTTTCGCGAGATCGATGATGCTGATCGCACAGCCGACGGCAACAATCCGCTGTGTGGTGACGCGCTGCGAGTTTACGTCGATCTCGAAGGCGATACCGTGAAGGACGTTGCGTTCAAAGGCTCCGGATGCGCGATCTCGAAAGCGTCGGCGTCTATGATGACGCAAGTCGTTAAAGGAAAATCAAAGGACGAAGCCGAGATGATATTCGATGAATTTCACAAGATGGTGACCGGCGACCTCGATATCGAAACGGAAGAAAATCATCTGGGCAAGTTAAAGATCTTCGCCGGCGTGATCGAATTTCCAGCACGCGTAAAATGCGCCTCACTTAGCTGGCACACACTGCATGCCGCGCTTCATGGGGAGGAAGTAGTTTCGACTGAGTAGTAAGAAGTTTGCCCGCGAAAAACACGAAATATGCGAAAAGCAGATCAATCATATTTTCGCGTTTTTCGAGGGCCAAATTCTGCCCCCGCTCTCACGATCCTGGCTATCACGATCGCAGCCGTTATTTCATTGTCACTTCTTGGCCGGGTGTGGTGGTGCGAAGCGGGCGACTTATCGCCCTGGTCGTGGGTCGTCAACTCGCGGCATAACTCGCAGCATTTGATCGATCCGTATTCATTCACACACATTCTTCATGGCATTCTCGAATTCTGGCTGATCGGACTCGTCTTTCGAAAGATTCCGCTTGCGTGGCGCTTCGTGATCGCGATCTTTATCGAAAGCTTGTGGGAAGTCGTCGAGAACACGAACTACATCATCAACCGTTATCGTGAGGCGACGATCTCGCTCGATTACTACGGCGACTCGATCGCGAATTCGATTTTCGACATCGTGTGCTGCGGGCTGGGATTTCTGATCGCGTACAAGATCGGACGCTGGTGGTCGCTTGCTGTGTTTGTGTTAATGGAGATCGTTCTCCTGTTTTGGATCCGGGACAGTTTGATGCTGAATATCCTGATGCTGATCTGGCCTTTGGATGGTGTGAAGAGCTGGCAGGCCGGAATTTAAGTTTCTAGTTTCTGGCTTCGAGTTTGTTGTTCGGCGACAGCAGCCAAGTTGGGAGCGATCCGAAAGTGGACAGCAGTTGCCAGTAATCAGAGTGCGGAACGAGAAACTAGAAAGTAGAAACTAGAAACCAAAAACTAACGTTCCCCCCGCGCAGCTTCAACTTCTGTTTCCAGATCAACGGCGAGCTTTCGTGCACCGGGCTGATCGAAGGTTTCGGTCCAGCGAAGTGCTTCATCAAGAACGCGAAGTTGATATTCTCTCCAGCCTGGCTTTCCGGCAACCGAGCCGAATTCGCCATTGTAATATCCTGTTCTCGGCGGACGGACACGATCGGTTTCCACTGAATCAACTGACAGCATCATCGTCGGAATTCCGCTCGCTTCAATTGCGCGTGCAATGAGACCTAGCGTTTGATGACACAGGCGGCCGGCCGGTATAAGCAACGCTGTTTGGATCTCGTAACGGTGTAGCCGTTCGGCGATCTTCGGGGCAAGCTCATCAGCGACAGCACGCGCATTCGGGATCCAGCTGCTCA
>JANMUW010000359.1:0-2157 GCA_031392105.1 Acidobacteriota bacterium
GCAACGCGCTCGAGTTCAAAGGCTTCAACGATTTCTCGCAAGTATTTGCGAGGTAGCGATTAGCAATAAGCAATAAGCAATAAGCAGTAAGCAGGATGTGTTCATGAGGTTAGCTGCGTTCCTGATCTTTTTTATTTTCACACCGTCTGTTCTTCCGCAGATTCCCAAACGGTCAATTGCTATCACCATTGACGACTTGCCGGTCGTATCGACGAGACGGGACATTGAAAACCGCCGAACGATCACGAACAAACTTCTGGGTCATATTCGAAAGGCGAAGGTTCCGGCCATCGGGTTCGTCAACGAGAACAAACTGTACGCAGACGATAAGCGTGACGAGAAGCAGATCGATCTGCTCCGGCTGTGGCTCGACGCCAACCTCGAACTTGGCAACCACACGTATTCGCATCGCAGCCTCAACACCATTCCACTTAGCGATTATCAATCTGACTTATTGCGGGGTGAAGCCATAACTCGTGAGTTGCTTGCCCGAAAGAAGAAATCGCTTCGGTACTTTCGGCATCCATTTCTTCAGACTGGGCCTTCGCTTGAAGTAAAAGCGCAGTTCGATGCGTTCCTTCAAAAGCACGGCTACACGATCGCACCAATCTCATACGACAATGCCGATTACATTTTCTCGCGTGCGTACGATAACGCGTTCGATAAAAAGGACAACGCACTTATGACGCGGGTCGGGGAGGCGTACGTACCGTACATGGAGTCGAAGCTCGACTACTGGGAGCGCCAGTCGATGAAGCTTTTCGGACGAGAGATCAGCCAGACACTTCTGATCCATGCGAACTTTATCAATTCGGATTACTTCGATGACTTGGCTCGGATGCTAAAACGTCGCGGATACAAGTTCGTCACGCTGGAAGAGGCATTGAAAGACGACGCGTATCGATTGCCCGACACATACATCGGTCCGGCAGGAATCTCCTGGCTCCATCGCTGGGCTCGAGAGAAGGGAAGGGAATACATCGTTCCGGACGAACCAAAGGTTCCTGAGTTTGTTCTGAAAGCCTCGGGGTTTGAATCTGAGTAGGGTGCGGCGTCGACGGACCTGGGCCGTAGGTTGGTATAACGTTCCTGGAATTCAACCACTGGTTTCACGCAGAGCTCTCAAAGTTCGCAGAGAAGGACCGAGGAAACAAGAGTGGAGCTTACGGTACCTCTCTGCGAACTTTGAGAGCTCTGCGTGAAACGTTTTTAATCCTGTTTGAAATCTCCATCAACCATTCGCCACAACTTTAGGGGATTGCTTTCTTTCAATTCAACCGGTAACGCCGAGTCCGGGAAATTCTGAAAACAAACCAGACGCGCGAATCGTGTGATCGCACGACTTCCGACAGCCGTCGAACGCGAATCCGACGTTGCCGGATACGGACCGCCGTGAACCATCGATGGACAAACTTCAACACCGGTTGAGAAGCCGTTGAAGATAAGTCGTCCGACTTTCGTTTCGAGGATGCTGATCAGATCCGCGTATTCTTTGAGATCTTCTTCGGTTCCATGCACCGACGCGGTGAGTTGACCCTCGAGAGAGCGTGCGATCTTGAGCATGTCTTCTTTCGATTGCGATTTAATAAGCAGCGTCGTCGGACCGAATATCTCTTCGTTCAGGTCGGGAGTGTTGAGAAACTCGATCGCGGTGGTCTCGAAGACGGACGGTGTTACAGAAAAGCCGGGGAGATCCCCCTCTTCTTTTTCAAAAGGATCCATGACTTCGGTCGCGCGCTTTTCACTCGCATCTTCATAGCTCTTCCGAATCCCACCGGTAAGGAGCGGCGAGGACGGCGTATTTGAAATTTCAAATTTGAAATTTGAAATGAATGAGAGAGAAGCGTCCGACTCCGGCAAGAAAACCAAACCAGGCTTGGTGCAGAACTGGCCGGCCCCGCCAGTAACCGACGCGTGCAGTCCGGTCACAAGACTTTCGCCACGCTGTTCGATCGCACCTGGAAGAAAGAACGTTGGATTCACCGAACTCATTTCGGTGTAGACCGGGATCGGTTCGGGACGTGCGGCTGCGATGTCCATCAACGCGCGACCGCCGCGCCGTGAACCCGTAAATCCGACCGCTTTAATCGCCGTGTGTTTCACCAACGCCTGGCCGATCTCATAGCCGCTTGCGAAGAGCATGCTAAACACGCCTTC
>JANMUW010000449.1:0-2364 GCA_031392105.1 Acidobacteriota bacterium
GGTGATGCCGTTGAGCGTTCCGGCGTCCGCGTCGTCGATGATCCAATCGTTGTCGGTATCGGCACCGATCAGCAAGTCGATTCCCAGTCCACCGGAAATAAGGCCCGTGAACGTCGCGCTTGGCGCAAGCGCAAAGGTGTCGGCCCCGGCCCCGCCTTGAATGTTCTCAATTTTCTCGAATGCTATGCTGCCTAACGACCCGGCATTCGTACCAGTAAACGTCCAGGTCGAATCGGAGTCCTGCCCGATGACGGTGTCGCTTCCGGACCCACCGATCACATGGTTGATCCGCGAAACCCCGCCGATATCACTCGCCAGACCCGCGCCGACGTTGATCGTGACGCTGCCGGTGCAGCCTGAATAGTCGATGGTGTTGTCGCCTTCGCCACCGTCAATCTTTCCGGTAAGGTTCCCGCCAGCGAACACGAATACGTCGCGGCCTGCGCCTCCGCGCAGGTTCTCGATCCCGACAAAGACCTGCCCGTTCAGGTTTCCAGCATCGGTATCGGTGATTTCCCAGGTGTTGGTTGTGTCGGCTCCTGCGAGGGTGTCGTTGCCTTCCCCGCCGGAAATAACTCCGGTAACCTGGCCGCTTTCGGTAATGAGAAATTCATCCTGCCCAGCGCCACCCTGCAGATTTTCAATGCTGACGAAAGACTGCGCGTTAAGCGTGCCGGCATCGGAGTCGGAAACCACCCACCGGTTTTCGCCATCGGCGCCGACGAGCGTATCGCTCCCCGCGCCGCCGTCCATCGCAGTTGTGACAGATGCGTCAAGCACGTAGAAAGTGTCGTCTGCCGCCCCACCCGTGACGCGTTCGATCCCCGTGAACGTGTCATCGTCCAACGTCCCCAACCCCAGCGCGTCAAACCACCAGGCATTGGGGCGATCCGGCCCGACCAGTTCATCAAGTCCACCGTCGCCGCCATCGAAATCGACGCGGATCTGGTGCGCGAGGGAAGCGCGGTCGAATCCAATCTTGAGTTTGTCGCTCTGATCATGGCCGCGCACGGTGACGGCAACGTCCTGGTCAAGCGCTCGCTCGCCAAGCACCGCGTCCGATCGATTGTCCACAAGCCGCACCATTGCGGCCCCATCGACATCGGCTAGTCGTAAAGTGGCATCGAGCCCGACACTCTCCGAAGTCGAGTAGACCAGATCCGCAGAGAGCAGCAGTCGCGGCTCCAGGAACTCCAGGCGTGCTCCATTACGGCGTTGTATCTGCCGCGCCCTGCTTTTTGCGAAAGATCCCGATCTGCGCCATTCAGCAATTCGCCTGTATCCGTTGGCAAGCGTGCCGCGAAAAATATCAAACAGGCTAGGGATACGAACCGAGTCGGCGCGGTTCGACGACTGGGTAGTGTGGGGATTCATGAAGGACCTCACATGTCGCTCGCCAAGAAAAGCGAAGAGAAGTGAACTACTGGAGTACCCATGAAAAATTCCTTCAGTGCAGTTCGATCCTTGAAGGAACCAAGGGAAGACCCTCGGACTGACGAATTGAAGGGCCGGCCTACATCATCGGGCACCGACAAGTGGACTTGTTGCTTTGGAATCGATCCCTCGATGGAAGTCGTGCTGCGGAAAAATTGCCCTAGAGGGTACTTGCGTGGCTTACAAGCGACTATCTTCCAGTAGGGACGATGGGTACGCGACATCGCGCCAGCACTCCGACGAATAGCCGCACGAAAGCCCGCCAATGGCGCGCTCATATACTCCCCCTTTACTACTGCGTAGCGAGTCACATTGCATGACGTCGCATCAAGAATCGTGAACAAGACGCGGCTAGCGTCCGTACAGGTTCTTGGACAGCCTTATTGCCAACTCTGCGAATTTTTTTGCCGAGGCTTAAGGGTTTCCGGGAAGGTCTTCATCAACGCCTTCCTTTTTTCCGCCTTTGGGGTCTGTAACTTATTGATTCAGCATACGCCGCGCGAAAGGCATGTCAAGCCCGATTCCTTTGTCCGCAGACTAACCTTCAGAACCTTACTTTTCGTATACGGATTGGGATTCTGGCAAATAATTCGTAGCGGAATTTTCGAAGTGCTGGCAATTGACAATCAATTTAATAAACAAGACTTTCAAAGGAACACTTAACGACGAGATTAGATCTCACCGAACGCGAGGCACTGAGTTAAGCCCGCCTAACTCCAAGTAATTGCTGGAGAATGCCCTGTGAACTGCGTTGAATTTCAACAGAGCCGCAATCGACTTGAAAAGCGTATGGCCACTGTAGCAGGCTGATCGGGCTAGCTAAGTTCGTTCTTGGCGTCGCCACCCGCCTCTACGCTCAGCGCGCCGAACCGCTTTTCGTACTCAGAGACCACGCCCTGCAGGAGCATGCTCAGGCGCTTGGCCGCGTAC
>JANMUW010000481.1:0-3527 GCA_031392105.1 Acidobacteriota bacterium
GTCGAACTCGAATTTGCGCTGATACTGCTTGACGAGCGCATTCTTCGGCTCCGTCAAGATCTGAATGAGTGCAGCTTCGTCAAGCTCCTTCAGCGTACCGAGTACCGGGAGACGGCCTACAAACTCCGGGATGAGGCCGTAGTGGATAAGATCTTCCGGTTCGAGATTATTTACCGATTCCTTCTGCCGCTCCGATTTCGTTTTCACATCGGCATGGAAACCGAGCGACTTGTTTCGCATTCGCTTTTCAACGACCTTCTCGAGGCCGATGAACGCGCCACCGCAAATGAACAAGATGTTGGTCGTGTCGAGTTGCGTGAATTCCTGCTGCGGATGTTTACGTCCGCCACCCGAGGGAATATTCGCGGTCGTCCCCTCGAGAATTTTGAGGAGCGCCTGCTGTACGCCTTCGCCTGATACGTCACGAGTGATCGACGGATTGTCGTCCTTCCGACAGATCTTATCGATCTCGTCGATGTAGATAATTCCCTGCTGAGCTTTCTCAACATCGTTTCCTGCTGCCTGCAACAAGCGGAGCAGAATATTCTCGACGTCCTCGCCGACATACCCGGCCTCGGTCAAGCTCGTCGCATCGACAATGCAGAACGGCACGCTCAGCACGCGAGCGAGGGTTTGGGCGAGCAGAGTCTTACCTGTTCCGGTCGGCCCTATCAGAAGTATGTTTGATTTTTGCAGCTCGATATCCGAGCGGCGTTTGGCTAATTCGAGACGCTTGTAATGCTGGTAGACCGCAACCGAGAGACGCTTCTTCGATTCGTCCTGGCCAATGACGTATTCGTCGAGGAACGTTTTGATATCCTGCGGCTTCGGCAGATTTGTCCGTGTCGCAGTCGTTTCAGTCTGCTCGTCGTCATTGATGATCTCATTACAGATATCAATGCACTCGTTACAAACGTACACGCCCGGTCCGGCGATCAGTTTCTTGACATCGTTCTGCGACTTGCCGCAAAACGAACAGCAAAGGAGTTCTTCGGGTCTGCGGAAATTTGCCATATGCGGGTAACGGTAAGCTGTAAGTGCTAAGTGGAAAGTTCGTGCTGCGAACTCACCACTTACCGTTTAGCACTATTTCTCACGGTGCTCAATAACCTCGTCGATCAATCCATATTCCTTCGCCTGCTGAGGCGAAAGGATGCGGTCGCGCTCGACGTCTTTCTCAACCTGTTCGAAAGTCTGGCCGCTATGATCGGCGATAATACGCGACGTCATCTCGCGCATGCGAAGAATCTCCTCCGCCATGATCCGAACGTCGGTCGCCTGACCCGACGCACCGCCCGACGGCTGGTGGATCAGGACACGCGCATGCGGCAAAGCGAATCGCTTACCCTTCGCTCCCGCAGCTAACAGCAGGGCCGCCATCGACGCGCATTGACCGACGCAGATCGTCGTCACGTCGTTCTTGATAAACTGCATCGTGTCGTAGATCGCCATGCCGGCTGTGATCGATCCGCCTGGCGAGTTGATGTAAAGATTAATGTCACGTTCCGGATCTTCCGCCTCGAGAAACAACAACTGCGCGACCAGCAGATTCGCGATCATGTCGTCGATCGGCGTTCCGATGAAAATGATGCTGTCTTTAAGGAGCCGTGAATAAATGTCGAACGCCCGCTCACCTCGCGAGGTCTGTTCGACAACCATTGGAACTAAAGCCATATTTTTTCTCTCAATAAGTGCCGATTTATTTTATTACAGAAATTGAGCGAAGTAGAAAACGTGGCCGAGTGCAGATTCTACAGGTATTCGAATCAAATGCAAGCGGTATTTCGCCCTGTTCCAACTTCTCCTTCTGAATAAGAAGGACGCCGCGTGAGCGACGGGGTCGTTCGCTCCAGATTTCTCAATCTGAGACGAACCTTAGGTTGCGATTATCAATTATCTTCCTTACCCGATGCCTTTGCCGCTTTCTTCGCCGGCGACTTCTTCTTCACGGCTTTTTTCGGCTTAGCTTCTTTGTCCTCGCTTACCGCTTCAGCCGCCGTTTCGTCGACCCATTCGGCATCGACAATTTTTGCTTTGCCGATCATCGCCTCGATCGATTTTCGCGTACGAAGATTATTCTCGATCGTTCCTTCGCCGCCCTGCTGCTCGAGCGATTTGCGAAGCTCGTCAGGCGTCGTGCGATAGTACTCGGCCATCTTCCCGACCTCTTCATCAACTTCTTCTTTCGAAACGGAGACCTTTTCGGTTTCGGCGATCCGCTCAAGCAGCATCGCACCGCGCACGTCGCGCTCGGCTTGCGTCTGCATCTGGTGAAACGCCATCTCGATAAAGTTATTGTCGACGGTATTGAGATCGACACCACGCTGTTGAAGGTCCCGGGCAAAATTGTTCAGGAGGTTCCGCGCCTGATTTTCGATGAGCGTCTTGGGAACCTCAAACGCGTTCTCTTCGATCAACTTCGCGATCGCATCGTTGCGGACACGAGCATCGGCGTCGGATTTCGCGTAAGTCTCGAGGTCGGTTCGCAATTTCTTCCGGAGATCACCGAGAGATTCATAACCCTCGTCGAGACTCTTCGCCCACTCGTCGTTCAACTCGGGCGTCTCACTGCGTCCAACCGACTTGATCTTTGCTTTATAATGGACCGTCTTTCCTGCCAGGGCCGGTGACGAGAACTCGGCCGGATACGCAACAGTAAAATCTTTCTCCTCGTCCTCGCTGACACCGACGAGATTTTCGGTAAAAGCCTTTTCGATGACTTCGTCACCGAGTACGACTTCAAGGTTGTCGGCCTTGATCGGTTCGCCCTCGGGATCGTCATCAAACGTTCCTTCCATATCAGCGATAACTGTGTCGCCGATCTCTGATGCGCGGCCGTCGACCGGGATCAGCGCGGCTTCCTGCTTCAGACGGCTCGCGATAAGGTCCTCGATCTCTCGGTCCTCAACAGGTTTTACACGGCGTCTGACTTCGAGCCCTTCAAACTTCGGCAAAGGAATTTCCGGCATCACCTCGACATGAACGTGCAAAGCGATCGGCTGCGATCCATTCACCTTTACATTCTCGGCGTCCTCAAGATGAAGCTGCGGTTCAGCCAGCGGTTGAAGCTTGTTTTCCTCGATCGCCTCGGTGACTTTTTGCGGGATGACCTGCTGCAGCACTTCGCTCTTGATCTCTTCCTGGAAACGCAAACGTACAATGTCCAGCGGTGCGTATCCTTTACGGAAACCCGGGACACTCGCTCCCCGCGCATACTTCTGGCTGACCTTGCCGTAAGCGTCTTTGAGCTCCTCCGCATCTATCTCAATGTGGATCTCTCGCTGCGTCGGTGAAATTTCTTTTAGTTCAGTCTTCATCTACGAGAAAAAGGATAGCGAACAGAGGGTTAAAAGTCGAACGAGGCGAATAGTGGTAAGTGGTAAACGGTAAGTGGTAAGTTCGTGAAGTTTGCGATGCAGTCGCTCCTAAACTCCAGTCTCACGAACTTACCACTTACCGTTTACCACTTACCACCACAAATACTGGTGCCGAGGGCGAGACTCGAACTCGCACGTCTTTCGACGCTA
>JANMUW010000001.1:0-8468 GCA_031392105.1 Acidobacteriota bacterium
GGAAAAATTGGAATTATTTTACCGGACGGATGGCGGCTTCATAGTTGGGATCGTGGCCCGAGCGAAAGGGTGTTTAATGTCTCGGATCTGAGCCGCGGAGTGTTTGCCGTCGGCAAGAATTGGAATGAGAAGATCCTTTCCTTTGCGGATATTCAGATCTACTTTGTAATTTCAGGGACGCGTCACTTCTCGTTTGACGACGCTTTTGCCATGGCGGCGGAGATCTACTCAGGTTATAAGGATCGTTTAGGACGCAGTGTTGAAGGGCATGCTAACGTGATTCTTTCAGAATTTCCCGCGGCAAGCGCGCCGGGAAATTGGGAAGCGGAAACCCGGGGAAGGACGATCGTTATCGCTTCATCGGATATGCCGTTCCGGGCACAATCCCTGCAGCGTTTACATGAACAACTTCGGCACGAACTGTTTCATCTATGGATACCGGGCGGCGTAAAGCTCACCGGGAATTACGATTGGTTTTATGAAGGTTTTGCCCTGTATCAATCTCTTAAGCTCGCGGTTGCGGTGAACCGGATCCGCTTCGAGGATTTTCTCGACACGTTGTCGCGTGCTCATACTATCGACAGCGCACAGTCACAGAGAATTTCGCTGATACAGGCGTCGAACACACGATTTGCCGGATCCAATACGCAGATCTATGCCCGGGGAATGCTTGTCGCGTTCCTGTGCGATCTTGGCATGCTGCAGCAGTCGAAAGGGAAAAAATCGGTCGAGAATATTTTAAGGGAGTTATTCGAGAAGCACCGCTTGCCTGCGGCTCCTACAGATGCGAACACCGCGGTACTTTCCTTGCTAAGATCGAACCCGAGCCTGGTTCCGGTCGTAGATAAACACGTCACCGGTGCAGAGAAGATCGACTGGGCAAATGACCTCGCGGCGTTTGGAATTGAAGACACCGACCCGGGACTGCTGACGAACCTGCGGGTTACAGAAAAACTCAACGGCCGGCAAAAGGCACTGCTCGATAAGCTGGGTTATAATAATTGGCGGAAACTGTCCCCGACTTCCAAATGAGAATCAAAGCATTTTTAATATTCACTCTTTTCCTCTTCACCGGACTTTTCGTGGGCTGCGGAGCTATCGATCAGGCGGTCAGCGGCGTGTCGAGCATCGTCGGTCTCGCCAACACAGCGACCGTCATCTCGAAAGCGGCACAGATCCGAACTTCGTACGCGGTGGTCGCCGCGGACCTGCTTGAGGTGAAGCGCGGAGAGCGACTCGATGTGATCGATCAGGTCGATTTCGAGAAGGTGCTCTGGTACCGCGTCCGGGCGCGAGACGAAGCGAAAACAGAGGGCTGGATCGAAGCCCAGCATGTGATTACAAATGAGGTTCTGGAGAAATCCAAGAAACTCGCGGAAGAGTTCAAGGATGTTCCGCCGCAGGCGGCCGGCCAACTTAGGGCCGCTTCAAACCTGCGTCTCGCCTCCGACATGAATCCCGAGAATATTCTGTTCAAGCTCGCGAACGGCTCGACGTTCGAGATCATGGATTGGAAGTTTGTCCCGAAGCAGGAAGTTGCGGATGTCGACGATGCCGCCAAGGGAGAGCAGAAGCAAACGAAAAAGTCGCGCAACGAAGAGATCGAGGCAGCGAGAGAGGCGGGCGAGCCGGAAAAACTTGATGAGAAATATGACGTCTGGTACCAGGTCCGTCTGGATCCGTCCGTATCGCCGGCCCCGGCGGGGTGGCTTTTCGGGCGTCAGGTCGAGCTTCAGGTTCCTACGGACATCGTTTTCTTTCAGTCGAACAATCGCAAGTTTGTCACATGGCAGCGACTGGACACTGATCTTGCCGGAAGGGCCGTAGCGACCGATAAGATGTCGGCTCCCGGCAATTTTGTGATCCTCTCGCGGTCAAACGTAGTCAAGGCGATCGACGGCGTTGAGCCCGATTTCGACGGGATCCAGGTTCTTGCGTTCGATAAGTACGATCAAAGTTATTACACTGCATGGCGATCTTCGACCGAAGTCTGGGGTGTGCTGCCGCTACGTGTTGAAGGGCAGGGCGACAATAAGACGTTCATCATTCAACTGCGGAATCCGGAAGGCAAGATGGACGAAAAACGATTCGTTGTTTTTCGCGATAAGAGTCGTATGAAAGTTACTCCGCCAGAGGACATTGCTCAATATCAGCTGGTGAAGACTAAGTGACAAGTGACAAGTGGGGAGTGACAAGTGACAAGTGAGAAGTGAGTAACGACTAGAGAGGAAGCTAGTCGCCTACCGTCTGGCTCCGGAACCAAAATCAACCATCAACGAACAACACGAAAATCCATTTCCCGAACCGGTCGAGATCGAGATAACTGACTCGATCGACTTGCACTCCTTCTCGCCTAAAGACATTAAAGCAGTAACGACCGCATATCTTGCGGAAGCCAGGGCGAAAGGATTTACTATTGTGCGAATAATTCACGGCAAGGGAATTGGCGTACAGCGCGAGATCGTGCGCGGTGTTCTGCGTGAGACAGATTTTGTTAAGGGGTTTAAGTCGGGTGATGGATTCGGCGGAGAAGGGGCGACGGTCGTAAATTTCAAAGATTGATCAACGCTCTTCGATTACGTCGGCCCAAGCTTCTTCATCGTCAAATTCCGGATAGGCAACCGAGAGCAACTCGGTCTTAATTTTAAGTTCTCTATCAGCCTCCGCAAGCATATTCGCCAGCCGGCGGCATTCCACTTCGAGATCATGTACGTGTTTTTTTCGCTCCCTGTCGAGGCGATCGAGATAAAACATATACATCAACTGAAGTCCCGCGACCCCAGCGAGTGATAAGCAAAGACCGATGAGAACGTACAACAACATCGTTCGATTTGGGACTTCGGATCTGGGAATGCGGATTTAAAGCGAATCTATCGAATATCTGAGGTCCCCAGAAATCCGCAATCTGAAATCCCAATTCTAAAATCTACAAACAGTATACTCTTGACCTCTCTCCCCAGAAAAGTAAAAATCGAACTAAACAGGATCGCTTAGAAAAATGCGCAGGGGCGGCGGGAAATATGAAACACTAGGGGCATTGGATGTTTTAGATAGTTGATTTCTCAATGCAAACTCAAACGTTAAAACTTGTCTACACTCTTCTTTGTGATGACGTCCGCATCGAGATGGGCAACAAGATCTCTTTGATGGGGATCTTTCAAAACATCATGGTCGAGAGACTCCCCGTTTCGCTTATCAAATTTGCGGTGATCAATCACTGGCGCGGCGAAGGGAACCATCAGACCGAGATCCGGATCCTGTCACCCGACAAATCTAGTCTTGTCGTCACTTCGCAGCCTACGGCGATAGATCTTGCCCCGGGCGGCTTCACCGATAACGTCAGCTTTTTTGTGAATGTTGTTTTTCCAAGTGCGGGGACGTACTGGGTACAGACGCTGGCCGACACGATAGTCTTGGAAGAATTTCCGCTTATCGTAACCGACTCGGGAAACATGATCTCTTCACAGCCGGCCGAAGAGATATCAGAGACCATAAATTAATCTTTACCGCAGAGACGCGGAGACGCGGGGAAATCCAGTGTTTTTCCTCTGCGTCTCTGCGGTAAACATCGTTTCTTACTTGTCAGCTCGTGAAATATCCAACGTGATCGCCGTCCGATAGATTCCTGCGTTCGCGATATCCTTAATTTCCTTTGAGCCGGAAATACCTTTGTACTTTGCAGTGATCCGAACTTTTGTCACGCCAGCCGGCGGGCGGAAAGTAAATTCGCCGCTCGAGCTCGAGTACGTGCTGCCGAGGTTTTTCGTCGAGCCGTCATCGTTTACGCGTTCGATCTCCACTTTCGCCGCGGTCAGGCTCGTTCCTTCCCGAAAGAATACACTGCCCTTTATCAAAATCTGCGTTCCCTGATCTACAGACAAGATCAAACGATCGCCAAGATCGCGAATATTGCCATTCGTGATCTCGACACCGAATTTCACACCCGCCGCGTATCCGTCCGCATCGACAAGTATGTTATAGGTCCCGGAGCGAAGCCCCTGCATGGTGAAATGTCCTTTTGAATCAGCCGTGACCGTTTTCACATCCTTACCGTCCAAACGCGCTGTCACGGTCGCACCGGCGATGCCGTTGCCTTTGTTGTTTCGTACTTTTCCTTTTATCCCGCCCTGGGCCAGGACGGAAGGCAGAAGGCAGAAGGCCGAAAGCACGAAGAAAAGAAGAAAGTTTCGTTTGTTCATCAAATTAAGCCGTCGCGGTACTATTGCGAAACTCCTTGGCTACATCATTGATGATGTCGTCGAGGCTGCGGGTTGGCTGATAGCCGATCAGCTGCTTCGCTTTGTCGAGGCTCGGAACACGACGGCGCATATCTTCAAAGCCTTCGCCATATGCCTCTTCGTACGGAATGAATTGGATCTCGCTCGAGCTACTGGTCAACGCGATCGCCCTATCCGCGAGCCCTTTGATCGAGACTTCTTCACTGTTTCCAAGGTTGATCACCTGGCCGAAACATTTCGGATCGTCCAAAAGTTTCGCCAGCCCTTCCACGATGTCGTGAACATGCCCGAAGCATCGCGATTGCGTCCCATCGCCGTGAACTTGGATAGGTTCGTTCTTGAGGGCGGCATGAACGAATCGTGGAACTACCATTCCGTACTGACCGGTTTGGCGGGGCCCAACGGTATTGAAGAGCCGGACGACAACTACGGGCAAACGTGTCTCCTTGAAGTGTGCGAGTGCAAGAAATTCGTCGAGCGTCTTCGCGCACGCGTAGGCCCATCGATGTTTATCGGTCGCCCCGGTCAGTAGGTCGTCATCTTCCTTGAACGGAATCGAAGCGCCTTTGCCGTAGACTTCAGACGTGCTGGGGATCAAAACACGTTTTCTGTATCGCGAACAAAATCCGAGGACGACATCGGTCCCACGAAAGATAGTCTCGATCGTCTTTACAGGACGCTCCATGATCAGCTTTACGCCGACCGCGCTCGCCATGTGATACACGCGATCGGTGTCACGGATGAGCTCTTCCATTAACTTCTCGTTGAGAACCGTGTCGATGATCAGACGGAATCGATCAGTGCCTTCGAGGTGTTCGACGTTTGAATAACGTCCTGTAGATAGGTCGTCGATTACCGTTATTTCGTGGCCCTCGCCGATAAGTTTGTCGGCGAGGTGGCTTCCAACAAAGCCCGCACCGCCCGTGATTAGGATTTTCATATGCGTTGCCCCCGGCTTTAGCCGGGGGGGTTAGGTAGTAACAAATTTTATGGGCTTCAGCCCAAATAATCGAAATTGGGCTAAAGCCCATCGCATTTTGAGAACGTTAGCCCCGGCTAAAGCCGTGGGCAATTCATGTTCAATGACTACGTCGGTGAGGTCGAGCTGCTTATCGTCTTTTTGAAGTAATCCACCGTGTTCTTCAGCCCATCCGCAAGCGGCACCTTTGGCTCCCATCCAAGCAAACTCTTTGCTCGATCGATGTTCGGCTGACGCTGCTTCGGATCGTCCTGCGGCAGCGGCATATACTTGATCTTGATCTCACGCCCGACGCATTTGCCGACTTCGTTCGCGAGTTCGTTCATTGTGAACTCGCCCGGGTTGCCGATGTTCACCGGCAGGTGGAGATCCGGAGCCTCGGCGTTCATCAGCCGGATAATTCCATCGACAAGATCGCTGACATAACAGAACGACCGCGTCTGCGATCCATCGCCGTAAACTGTCAGTTCCTGTCCGCGTAACGCCTGTACTACAAAATTCGAAACTACACGACCGTCGTTCTCGAGCATTCGTTCGCCGTAAGTGTTAAAGATCCGGACGATCCGCGTGTCGACTCCGTTCTGGCGGTTGTAGTCCATCATCAGCGTCTCCGCGACACGTTTGCCTTCGTCGTAACAGCTGCGCAGGCCGATCGGATTCACGTTGCCGAAATAATCCTCGGTCTGCGGATGGATCAGCGGATCGCCGTACACTTCGGATGTTGATGCCTGCAGAATTCTCGCATGCACACGCTTTGCCATCCCGAGCATGTTGATCATTCCCATCACGCTCGTCTTTACGGTTTTGACCGGATTGTACTGGTAATGGACCGGAGACGCAGGACACGCGAGGTTGTAGATCTGATCCACTTCGAGCAGGATCGGCTCGGTAACATCGTGGCGCACCAACTCAAACTTCTTATCGTCGAGCAGGTGCGCGATGTTCTGCTTTCGTCCGGTAAAAAAATTGTCGAGGCAGATAACTTCATTGCCTTCGGTCAAAAGCCTTTCGCAAAGATGCGAGCCTATAAACCCGGCTCCGCCGGTCACGAGTATTCTCATAGGATAGTTTTTGCCGCAGAGCACACAGAGATTCTAGAGAATGCCAAATCCAAATCTTCAGCTAATGATTTTCTCGGTGTGCTCTGTGGCTAAAGCCTGTTCTACTTTAAATGCTTCTCGAAGAAAGCCAAAATACGCTGATATTCGTCAGTCCAGCTTTCGGGCCGGACAAAGCCGTGGTTCTCTGATGGATACAGCATTGTCTCGAAGTATTGCGTCTTTCCGAGACGGATCAGCTTTTCCATCATCTGGATCGAATCCTGGACGTGCACGTTGTCGTCGGACATGCCATGCAGGATCAGCAGCGGCCGTTCGAGCTTGTCAGCATACGTTATCGGCGAGCTGCGTTTGTATGCTTCGGGATTCTTGTCGGGGAAGCCGAGTCGCTGCGCCGTGTAGCCGGGTGACGAGGCGTAATAATTCTTCCAATCGAATACTGGCCGTAAAGCAGCGGCCGCCGCGATCTTGTCCGGAGCACGCGTTGCGAGCATCGCCGCAATGAATCCGCCATAGCTTCCACCGTATACGCCGACCTTGGCGGGATTCACGTTGTAACTCTTGACCATATAATCGATCGAGTCGATGTGATCGTCGTAATCCTTGCCGCCGAGAAAATCGTAAACGTCAGTTCTCCAATCGCGTCCGTATCCAGCCGAGCCGCGATAGTCGATGTCGAGCACAACATAGCCTTTCTGCGTGAGAAGCTCGTTGAACATGAACTCGCGATAGTAGTTGTTCCAACCGTTGATGACGTTCTGGAGATATCCGGCACCGTGAACGAAGATCACCATCGGGTGCTTTTGTTTTGCTTTCGTGTTGAATCCAGGAGGTAGATAGATCTTTGCCGGAATTTTCTTTGCGTCACGTGATGGGATCTCGAGGAATTTCGGTTCGATCCATTTTAACGCGTTGAAGGGATTTGGTGTTGAATTCGTCAGTCTGACGGTTCTCCCCACCGGTGAGTGCCAGTCCACAGTCGCCTTCTGCATAAAGAGGTCACCCGGTTGGTTCCATCGCGATGCTTCATAAAGCACGCTAGGTATCGTTGGCGACTCAGATATCTGGAAGCCAGTCTTCATTCCCTCGGCGAGTTGGAGTGGCGAAATCTCGCCGTTCGGTAGCCAATACAAGTAGAGCTGGCGCTGGGAGGTACCCTCCTGAGTCGACGCATATACGATTTGCTTTTCGTTGGTCCACTTCGCCCACTCGACCTGCCAGTTGCCTTTCGTAAGCTGAGTGATCGCGACTTTCCCGGTAAGCCCTGCAGGACCTTCGGCCACCCGTTCGCTATTTGATGCCACACTTGCTACCGCTCGTGTTTCTGCGTCGAGCTTCGCGAGGTAGAGATGATTAAAGCCATCCTTTTCCGATCCAAAAAACAACTCGCCCGGATTCTTCGGATTCGGTTCGAAGATCGACGACAGCGAAGCCTGCCACTTGTCGTCGGTTTCCTCGATTATCGGAATTATCTTCTCGCTCTTACTGCCGACGAGGTAGACGTAAAACAGTGTGCGGCGTTTTGTGTCCTTGTCTATGCGGTCGATGATCAAACTAGAGTTGTCGGCGGCCCAGACCATCCGTCGGATGTTACTGACGCCTTCGGGTTTTGGAAGTTTAACTTCGAACGGGGTCTCGCGACTTCCGTCGGCCGGTGCGACGACGACCTTTTGATCCGTCCAGCCACGACGTGCCGGATTCGCTACAACGAATTCATCGAGATAATTCGGTACGAGAAGCGCTTTGTTCTTCGAACTGTCCGATACGACATACGCGATCAATGTTCCGGGTTTGTTGGGCGTTGGATTGAGAACACCGACAAACGTTTGCTGATTAGCCTCGCGCGAGACCTGTGTGAGCAGGGAATTCGACAGGTCGAGGACGAACAGATTGCCCGATTGCGAAAAGAGAATGCGGTTGTTGTCGAGAAATCGCGCACCGGTTTCAGGAGTTTGAGTGCGAGTGAGACGCCGAATTCTACTCAAGGCTGGCGAGATCTTGAAGTCGTCGATCGCGACTTTCAATCGATTCGAGACTCCCGCGATTTCCGCGACTTGATTCATGAATTGCTCGTTCGAGCGCATCTGAGGATAGACTTCGAGCAGTCTCTCCAAATCAAGACCCTCTTGGTTTGTCTCTAGTAGTTTTGCGAGAGAGCGACTCCGGCCAGCCTCGGATTTGTCATTCAGTAAC
>JANMUW010000012.1:0-4374 GCA_031392105.1 Acidobacteriota bacterium
CGCCCGGACTTGTCTGATAGAAGTCCTTGAACACGGATGCGGTCTTCCACATTTGCTCATCAGGTTTTCCGTCGATCGTTATCCCCACCGGATCGATCTTCGGAATCGTGACCGGCCGAGATTTCTCTGGCGGGATCTCCACTTTGGATTTCTTTGTCAGGATTGCCTTGGCACTCTTTCCCGCTTCCGGCGCGGCCTCAGGAGTTGCCGACGCCGGCGACGAATTTGAGTTCGACGACGCAGAACCGGAATTTGAGTTTGAGGCTACGTCGGTAACGACACTGCCGCCTGTCTGAGCGTTGACGCAGATCGCCGATAGGAGCACGGCAAACACAAGGCAAAACTTCTTCATGACTACACCTAAATAAGAAGAAAGAAATAGGGCGGAAATAATTTCTGACTAAAACGTTCAATTGGTCAGAAGGTTTCAAAAGAAAAGTCCGGAAGAAAAGACCGGACGGATTTTTTTCAGTTTGAATTTACGGTCGCGGAGCCGCGAACCACGAGCTTGCCTTCGTTAAAGTCGAAGTTAAATCTCGATCCGCCTTTACCAAGGCGCCAGGTATTCTCATCTTCGCGAATAACTTCAACACCTTCAGCTTCAATTTCTGTATTCGACACAAAACTTGCGTTTGTGTTTTCGGGCAAGGTGAGAGTCACCGTCCCGTCCGTCGCCTTTGCGGTGAGCTTCTTGAAGTCGCCCTCGAGGAACACATCGCCGCAGGCAGTTTGTGAATCAAAATCACCCTTGAATCCAATGACGCGGACACGAGCCTCATTCGCCGAGAGGTTCAAATGACCATCTACGTCGCGAACATTGATCGACTCGTTTTCTCCCTTCAACTCGATATCTCCCGAAACACCATCCAGACGAATCTCGCCATCGGATACAATCTTTAAGTTGGATTTTCTGGGAACGTAAACTTCGATTCGCACGCGCTCGGGATCTAGCTGGAACGCAGGCATCGGAGAGCCGGAACCATCACTGTTATTCACAACCGTGAGTGTCACCACCGAGTCCTTGCTTTGTTCCGTCACGGTCGCAGGTTGCCCCCGCCGGCCCGCAACTTCTGTAACAACGTATTTGACCTCGGACTTGTCCCACCCGCGAACGCTAACCGCACATCCCTTGGCTTCTATATTGACTTTCGGAGTACCCTTAACGGCAAAGCTATTTCTTTTTTTTTCAACCGTGGGCGTTGCCGAGAACCATACCGCCTGACGCACCCGAGCTAGATCATCCCGCCGTTCCCGCATTGCGTTCCTTACCGATGACTCGATCTTCTGCTCGTCGATATCGACCTTCATCTTTTCGAGTTTCTTCAACTCGTCTATCCTAATCTTCTCGAGCTGGGGGCCGACCGACTCGATCGCTTTCTGCGCTTCCTTCATCGACTCAGCCCGCACCTTCCTCGATTCGCGCATCGCTCGGGCAACTTCACGATCTATCTTCGCGGCCTCAACAGCGCTCGACTCATTATCGTTATCGTTGTCCCAGTCTTCGTCGGCCTTCTTATTTGGCAGCAGATTCGTTGACGGATTTGGCGAGCGGCCGTCATTCTTACGACCGATCGATAGTCGGCCGTTGACACTGTTCAGTTTGATCTGAGCTTCGCCAGAGCCGACTCGTCCGTACAGGTCTCGGCCGACATACTGCCCTTTCCTAACTGGAAGTCCGAAGTCGTTCGTGATGTTGCCGTTCAACGAGTCAGCTTTGATCGTCGCGTTTACGTCAGACGGAACTACGAGACTCACTGTGCCGTTTACCGTGCTCAGATTGATCTTGCTGCCGCCGTCAACGCGATCAAAATCGGCGTTGACTGTTCCGTTCACCGTGGAGAGATTTGCCGCTCCACGAAGATTCACAGCCATAACATTGCCGTTCACGGCGGAGATCTTAGTAACGTTCGTGAAGTTCGACACGGTGACCGAGCCGTTCACAGTTTCGATCTCGTTCAGGACAGCAGTGCGGGGTACGGAAAGCCGAAACTCGACTTCAAGTCTTCTGCTCCTGTTCTCGTTACGCTTGTCGTTCCACTTCCAGCTCTTATAGTCCGCCTCGACATTGAACGAATCTGCCGTCGATTCGACCTTGATATCGACATCGGCTAACGTTTCCTTGCTGTCGGCGATCTTTGTCGCTTCAAGTTTTACTTCGTCGCGGTCCCACGCCTCAACTGTGATCGAACCGTTCACATTGGACACACTTACGTTGCCGTTCTTCGATAACGGGTACGTCTGCTCGAATTTTTCGATCTCGTCGGAAACGACGTTTTCGCTTGTGAGAACAGGTACATTGTTGTTCTGCGAATGATATAAAGCCGTATCACCATTCGATGAAAACAATAATCCGGCGAAAACTAGTGAATATAACCAACTCATAAATGCTTCTCCTTAACGGCGGTTCTGCGTGGGGCGTTCCTTATCTACATCTAATACACCGCGTTAGGACGAATCATGACAATTATTTTCTATTTCTTCTGTTGCCCTTTTCGGCCTTTCAGCCTTGGGGTGGCTATCGATAAAGTAGCAACATGTACTGCATCTATTCGCATCCTACTGAGCCACGTTGACAGTTTGATGCAATAACTTTCTCGTCGATCCCAAAATGTGACGAGGCGAGTCTAAATCATATTGGAACGCATGCTTTTAATTGCTAAATGGTCCAGTCGACCCTAAAAGGCTGGCAGTTTTACATCTTACAGGCCATTTGATAACGTATAGGATTTAATTGGCCAGGGAGCCTCCGGAGAAAGTGATGAACCTAAAAAAAACACGACTGCACATACTGCGCGAAGCGGAAAGCCTTTCCGCGAAAGCACGGACCGGCGTGTCTCTTCACTGTCACACGGAGTATTCCCAGGAGATGCTCGACTTCGTCCCGCACTACGCCGAAAAGCTGCCTATCATTTCGACATTCTGGAGAAGAGAGCGTGATAACTACCTAGTAAGAGAAGGCAAGGACATAGATTTTTCGACCGCATACTGGTCGCCGCCCTTGACGCCGTTGGCGGTTTACGGAATCGAGAAAAAGCAGATCAATGGGGTGGGTCTAGAGGCGATAGTTTCCCTCACAGACCATGACCGTATCGATGCCAATTTTGAGGTCCGCTCCCAGAGCGGATCTTCGAACGCACCCATCTCGCTTGAGTGGACGGTGCCGTTCGATTACGGATTTTTTCACGTCGGCGTGCACAACCTTCCCAAGGATCGGGCGGTGGAGATCACCAAAGCCCTTTTAGAAGTCACATTTGTTGAAGAGAACCATACCGACTTAAAGCTGACCGAAGCCTTTGCGATGCTAAACGACCTCCCGGGTGTTCTGGTTATTCTGAATCACCCGCTCTGGGACATCGAAAACGTTGGCAAAGAGCGACACGAAGCTCTTCTGAAGGAGTTCGTCAAGAGGCACGGCCGGTGGGTACACGCGTTTGAAATCAATGGGTTCAGATCATGGTCGGAGAATAAGGCCGTGATCGAAATGGCAGAGGCGCTCGGAAAGCCTATCGCGACTGGCGGTGACCGCCATGGCTGCAAACCAAACACGGTGATCAATCTGACGAGCGCGGACACCTTTGAAGAATTTGTTAACGAGATTCGGGTCGAAAAGCGAAGCGAGGTCGTTTTGATGCCGGAGTACGAGCAGCCGCTCCACTCGCGACAGCTTCAGTCATTCTCTGAAATCCTTAGTCATTATCCTGATTTTGCGGAGGGCAGGAAGCGCTGGTTCGACCGCGTGTTCTTCGATAGCGGTGACGGACAAGGTGTCCGTAATCTCGCGTCTCATGGCTGGGTATATGGGGGGCCAGCGTGGCTGCGTGCCGCTATTTGGACACTCGGTATCCTTGGCAGTCCGCGGATGCGGCCGTTCTTTCGTATGGCTCGGAAAAAGTGCGACCGTGTGCCACGTGACGTGTCCAAAACGAATTTCGAGATCCCCGAGTCGGACGAGATTTCGCCAGGCGTTCCGCAGGAGAGCGCTTCCTGAGAGTTTTTGGAATTGGAAAGAGTTTGCGGCGGGACTATTCCCGCCATTTTTTAGTTGCAGGTTAATTTTGTGGAAGATTCAATACGCGTCGCCTATTTCCCCGATTCATTTCTCGAAGTGAACGGAGTTGCGATGACTAGCAACAGGCTCGTATCGTTCGTAAAAAAGCGAGGTTTTCCCTTCATCAACGTTCACGCCGGGCCCAGGACCGAAGTCGTCCAGGAGGGAAACTTTACCTCGTTGTCCTTAAAACGTTCTCCCGCTTCGTTCGAAATGGATGAAGGACTGCATTACGATCCGTTATTTCAACGGCACGCCGCGTTCGTCCGCCGAGAGCTCGAGAAATTTCGACCCGATGTTTTTCACATCACTGGCCTCAACGACGT
>JANMUW010000025.1:0-10419 GCA_031392105.1 Acidobacteriota bacterium
TCTTGTTCTTTGCCGGAGTGTTTGTCACGTGTGCGGCCGAGGCGCGGGGTAATCCGCTATATCCGGCTGCAGTGAACCAATCAGTCGTCGGCGGTAATTTCGAGGGAAAGGAAGTCCGGTTCGGTGTTGTAAACTCGGCGATCTTTGCAACCGTCACAACCGACGCGTCATGCGGTGCGGTCAATTCGATGCACGACTCGTTCACGCCGCTCGGTGGAATGGTGCCGCTTGTGAACATCATGCTGGGTGAGGTCATCTTCGGCGGCGTCGGAGCGGGAATGTACGGCATCCTCGTCATGATAATTCTCACCGTCTTTATCGCCGGACTAATGGTCGGGCGTACACCCGAATATCTCGGTAAGAAGATCGAGGCTTATGACGTTCAAATGGCAATGCTCTATGCGCTGATCTTCCCGTTGGTCATTCTCGGGCTGACGGCTGTATCGTCGCTCGCTCCGGAATTCGGATTGACGTCCCTTGGGAATCAGGGCGCTCATGGCTTGAGCGAGATCTTATACGCGTTTACATCTGGCACTGGGAATAACGGTTCGGCGTTTGGCGGCCTGAGCGCCAACACGCTCTGGTATAACACGACAATCGGAATGGCGATGCTCTTCGGGCGGTTCTTCATGATAATCCCGATGATGGCGATCGCCGGGAATCTTGCGCAGAAGAAAGCGATACCGCCGAGCCTCGGGACGTTCCCGGTCAACACCACGCTTTTCGCTGTTTTACTCGTCAGCGTTGTGTTGATCGTCGGGGCGCTGACGTTTTTCCCCGTACTAAGTCTGTCTCCGATCCTTGAACACTTTCAAATGAATGCGGGTCAGACCTTTTGATAAAAGGGTCTCTGGCCATTGTTCTTCGGTTTTTGTTAAGACGACTGAGACGACCAATCGCTAATGACCCAAAACCAAAGATATGAAGAAAGAAATCTCAATTTGGAACGGCCAGATCATGGGGAATGCGGTCATCGATTCTCTAAAGAAGCTTGATCCGCGAACGATGATGAAGAATCCGGTGATGTTCGTGGTAGAGGTAGGGGCGGTATTCCTGGCTCTACGAATGCTTGCGAACCTGATCGAGCCGCCCGACGCAGGTGGATTTGGTTTTCAGCTACAGGTTACGCTATGGCTCTGGTTCACCGTGATCTTCGCGAACTTCGCCGAGGCAATGGCCGAGGGACGCGGAAAAGCACAAGCTGACACGCTGCGAAAAGCACGGACCGAAACAATGGCGAACCGGTATAACGCCGATGGCTCGACGGAATCGATCGCCGCTACCGGGTTAAGGGCTGGCGATGTTGTAATGGTACTTGCCGGCGAGTTCGTTCCCGGCGATGGGGAAGTGATCGATGGTGTCGCATCGGTGGACGAATCGGCAATCACCGGTGAGTCGGCTCCGGTGATACGCGAGTCGGGCGGCGACCGCTCGGCCGTGACAGGCGGGACCAAAGTCTTGTCGGACTGGATCAAGGTACGGATCACTTCGAATCCGGGTGAGACCTTTATCGATCGGATGATCGCGCTCGTCGAAGGCGCGTCCCGTCAAAAAACGCCGAACGAGATTGCTCTCAACATACTCCTAGCCGGCCTAACGATCATTTTTCTGCTGGCGGTCGTCACATTGCAGCCGTTCGCCCTCTATTCGAATTCACCGCAGACGATCTTCGTGCTTGTCTCGCTGCTTGTCTGCCTGATACCGACAACTATCGGAGCTCTTCTTTCTGCGATCGGTATCGCCGGGATGGATCGCCTCGTTCAGCACAACGTGCTTGCGATGTCGGGGAGAGCGGTCGAGGCCGCCGGCGATGTCAATACACTCTTGCTCGACAAGACCGGAACAATCACCCTCGGCAATCGTCAAGCGACAGAATTCATCCCGCTCCACGGCATCGATGAACAGCATCTCGCCGACGTGGCACAGCTTTCCTCACTATCAGATGAGACTCCGGAAGGCCGTTCGATCGTCGTTCTCGCTAAGGAGAAATATGGACTCCGGGGTCGTGAGATCCATGATCTCGCCGGCAAGGCGGAGTTCGTTGCATTTACCGCTCAGACGAGAATGTCCGGAGTCAATCTTGACGGACGAGAGATACGCAAGGGCGCCGTGGATGCGGTGGACAAGTATCTTTCCGGGAACGGCTATCAAACACCCGCTGAACTCACGGAGATCGTTGAACGGATCGCGCGGGCGGGGGGGACACCGCTTGTTGTGGCCGATTCGAGAAAGCCCCTCGGCGTGATCTATCTAAAGGATATCGTCAAGCAAGGGATGCGAGAGCGATTCACGCAGCTTCGGCAGATGGGAATAAAGACCGTAATGATCACCGGCGACAATCCGCTGACCGCCGAGTCGATCGCAACCGAAGCCGGAGTCGACGATTTCCTTGCGGAAGCGACTCCCGAGGATAAGATGGCGCTTATCAAACGGGAACAGAGCGAAGGCAAGCTCGTGGCGATGACGGGCGACGGAACGAATGACGCTCCGGCGCTTGCTCAAGCCGACGTCGGTGTTGCGATGAACACCGGTACGCAAGCCGCGAAAGAGGCCGGCAACATGGTCGACCTGGACAGCAATCCGACGAAGCTGATTGAGGTCGTCGAGATCGGAAAGCAGCTGCTGATGACGCGCGGGGCGCTTACTACATTTTCCATCGCAAATGACGTGGCGAAATATTTCGCGATCATACCCGCGATGTTCGCTTCGACCTTTCCGGTGCTGAACGCTCTGAACATCATGGGACTTAAGACACCGCAATCGGCGATCTTGTCGGCGGTCATCTTCAACGCTGTGGTGATCATTGCACTGGTCCCGCTCGCGCTCCGGGGTGTTAAGTATCGGCCGCTGTCGGCGTCTTCGCTTTTGCGGCGCAATCTTTTGATCTACGGACTCGGCGGTATCGTGGTGCCCTTTATCGGAATCAAGATCATCGACGTGATCATTACAACGCTCGGACTGGCGTAACAGGCAGCGATATTGAAATATGAAAAATTTAATTACATCGGTTTTGATGGTTTTCGTTTTTACGTTGTTGCTTGGTGTCGGCTACCCGCTGGCGGTATGGGCCGTCGGCCAACTGATCTTTCCCCATCAGGCGAACGGATCGCTGATCGAAAGGGATGGTAAAGTCGTCGGCTCTGAGTTGATCGGCCAGACGTTTTCATCGACCGGCTACTTCCATTCGCGCCCATCGGCGGCAGGGAACGGTTACGACGCGGGGGCTTCGAGCGGTTCGAATCTTGGCCCGACAAGTGAAAAACTGATCGACCGGATAGCCGCCGACACCCAAACATTGCGGGCCGAGAATCCATCGGCTCCGGTTCCGGCAGATCTCGTAACGACGAGTGGATCAGGCCTCGATCCGCATATCTCACCTGCAGCGGCGGAGTTTCAGGTGCCGCGTGTTGCACATGAGCGTGGGATCACCGAGGCCGAGCTGCTCCAGATCGTCGCACGGTTTACCGAACAAAGACAGTTCGGTTTTCTTGGCGAGCCTCGGGTCAATGTACTGCTGCTGAATCTCGAGCTTGACCGACTCGGAGGTAGATAATATGTTCGTGGACACGGAACCAAGCCTGGCACCGAACAACGGTAATGGGCGAGCATCGCCCGAGACGCTCCTTGCAATGCTTCGCGAGAACGAGCGGGCAAAGCTCCGCGTCTATATCGGGGCGGCAGCCGGCGTGGGCAAGACATATCAAATGCTCGAGGACGCGCATCAGCTAAGGCGCGAAGGGATCGATGTCGTTATCGCAACGATAGAAGCCCATGGCCGTGCCGAAACAGCCGAGCAAATTCGGGATCTCGAGATAGTCCCGTTGAAGAAGATCGAGTATCGGGGGAACGTTTTTGATGAAATGGATCTAGACGCGGTAATTAGGAGAAAACCGGCGGTGGCGATCGTCGATGAGCTCGCGCATACCAACGTCCTCGGATCGAATAACGAGAAACGGTATCAGGACGTGTATGAATTGCTTGATAGTGGCATTTCGGTCATCACGGCGATCAATATCCAGCACATTGAGTCGCTAAACGACGTCATCGCCCGGGTGACAGGTATCCCCGTGCGCGAAACAGTACCCGATTCGTTCTTCAGGCGTGCAGACGAGGTTATTGATGTCGACATCTCCGTTGACACGCTGCGTACGCGTCTGCGTCAAGGCAAGATCTATTCGATCGAAAAGATCGAACAGGCCCTCACAAATTTCTTTCGAAAGGGCAATCTGGCAACGTTACGCGAGTTAGCTCTGCGTCAAGTCGCGCAGTACCAGTCTGTTCAGGATCACGAGTACCGCGAGCGAGAGGGTCTGGAGCAGGCGACGGTACCTGAAAAAGTAATGGTGTGTGTGGCGAGCCGCGGCAGCGCCGCCAAGCTACTCCGAACCGCGGCACGGATCGTCGGACGTCACGCCTATCGCGATTGGTTCGCGGTCTACGTTGAAACACCCGACGAGGAGCCGGGACGGATCGACCCGAAGACTTATGCAATTCTGCAGGAGAACATCCGCCTTGCCGAGTTGCTGGGTGCTGAGGTCGTCAAACTTAAGGGTACGAACGTCGCAGATGAACTTCTACGATTTGCGTGCCATAACGGGATCACACATGTAATCTTCGGCCAGTCAGCGCGATCACGCTGGGAAATATTCTGGAATGGGTCGGTCATCAACCGCTTTTTGAAAGAGGTGAAGGATGTCGCTGTACACGTTGTTCCGCTTGACGAAAAAAGCAGCGCCTGACGCTGGTTGCTCAGGCGGTGATGATCACTGCCTTTGTTCCGGTGAGTTCAGAGAAGTCTTTTGTGTAGATTGTATCGACACGACGGATGCGGCCGATGACCTCGACAAGATCCTGTGTCGAGATAAAGCCGCTTTCGACGTGAGCGATCGCCCAGTTCTTGATGTGGGATGCGGTTCGCAGCGTTTCTTCGAGCAGGCGCAAATACTGCGATTTGGTTTCGACGGGCATGCCGAGCTTTCCATTTCGAGTTTGTTCGACGTCGCTCCAGAAATCGTCGCCGCCACGGAGCCATTCTTCACGCCACAGAACTTTGTCGGAAAATCCTCGCATCGTGCCCGCTCCGGACGCGGGAAGCCTTAGGAACATCAGGTCGGTGAAGCTCTCGGCGATAAATTCGTTCGGGTTCTTGTTTTGACACGAGTTGTTCTGGCCGTTGTTTACGGGCTCAGGCTGGATCGTCCAGAGTCGTCGATAAACAGTTGAGAGCGGTTGGCGCAACTCAAGCGTATCGGCCGAGAACGACATTACGTAATCGCCTACCTGCATCGCAAGGCTTGCGGCGACGGCGAACGCAAACGGTGATTGAAGCCGGTCCAGATTCTGCCGAATATTGTCGAACCACCACGAATCGGTTTCATTGAACCAGCTTCGCAGCGACGGGTTGTGCAATTTATGCCGCGGCACATACACATCCTCGAGAACGTTATTCACGTCGTCATCCGAAAGCTTTTCGTTATTGTTCTGGATCGACGCGACGGCCTTTGTCCAAGAAGATTGGAGCAGGTCGTTCGCCAGCACTCGAACGTCACGTCGTTTTAGGTACGCACCTAGTGTCGGTTCGCCGGTGAATGGCATGGCCACGGATTTGAAATCGAGGCGCCGGAGAATGTTTAATTCGAATCCGAGCCAGCTTGCCGGTGTGGCCTTTGGTGCGTGCGTCATACTGCTGTTAGAGAACCGCTCGCGGCCGTGCGGTCATAGGTGCGATTCGCAACCTTGTGTCGGGCCTTTTGGTTGAACTGCCCGCTACTGCAGGCGGTTCCGAGCCGGCCGGTCGACGCGAAGTTACGAGAATCTAAATTTCGGAACCGAATCAGCTTCAGGTGCCGTTGAAGGCGACGTAACATACGTCGTCGAGTCGATCGCGAGAAAAGCCTTTACAACGGTCGGGTCAAATTCGAGCCCGGCCCACTCGCTCATGTAATGTTTGGCTTCCTCGTCCTTCATTGCCAAACGGCGCGGCCGGTTATCAGTCAACGCAGCATAGCTGTCGGCAAGGCGCAGTATTCGCGCGGCGAGCGGAATCTGCTCGCCCTCGAGCGCATCCGGATAGCCGCCGCCGTTCCACCACTCGTGGTGCCAACGCACAAGAAGCTGAACGCCCCGGGACATTCCGCGCCGAGCGGTTTCCTGCTCGCCGATCACAGGATGACGCTGTAGATCCAGAACTTCGTCCTGAGCCAAAACGCGACTCTCCTTAATGTACTCGCGGTTCATGACGACTTCGCCGATATCGTGAATGAGTGCCGCCTGCTGCATGAAGAATCGGTCGTGGGCGGCAAGATTGAACTGTTTACCGATCGCGTCGGCGATAGTTGCGATACGAAGGCCGTGTGCATGCGTGTACCCCTCGAACTCGTCCATCTCAGAAGAGAGTTCGAGCAGCTTCTCGTCAAAACGCGATTCAGCCGCGTGGGTGCTTTGCATAGTTGATAGTTTCCGGTTTCCCGGGTGAAGTTTCAAGCGCGGAGTGCGTTGCCAGTGGTTAATGGGAATCGGTAAACGGTAAGTCGCAGGCCAAAGTGCCAATGGCGAAACCGCCGAAACGATCTCAAGAACTTCGTAAAATTACCATTTACCGTTCACCGTTTACCGCTGAAGTTCAAGCTTCCGCCCGAACCTCTTCCAGCATTTTTGTTGCCTCTTTGTTCCCGGGCACCAGGTCGAGAAATCGCTTGAGCTCGCCCTCGGCGCGCTTGGCCATTTTCATCTCGACGAAGAATTCGACCAGCATCATCCGGATCTTGGGGTTCTTCGGATCCAACCTTACGGCCTGCTGAAGTGAGGCTTCAGCCTTGTGATGTTGTTTCTCTAACTGCGACAGGGCAAAGCCGAAATAGGCGTGGAATAGCGCATTCTGGGGACTGTAATGCACGGCCCGTGATAAATGCCCGGCCGCCGCCGCGAACTCCTCCGCATTGATCGCGTCCATTGCCTGCTCAAAGCTGTCGAGGCCCTGTTCGGCCTGATTGTTGTCTTCGACGGCTATAGTAGGGTCGGCCTTGGTCGCGGCTCGCCGCTTCTCGCGGTACTCCAGTTCTTTCCGCACTTTGTAATTGTAATTCTCGCGCGATTCTTCGGTCTTCAGAGTTTCATAGGCGTTTGCGATCTTCGTAAAGGCTACTTGGATCCGTCGAAGCTTTACGCTTTCTTCGCGATGGAAACGGTCAGGATGAAACAGCTTCGCCATTGCAAAGTAGGCGTTCTTGATATCGCCTTGGACCGCTTGTTCAGAAATGCCGAGAATGTCGTAAAGCGTTTCGCTTTTCTCGATGCGAGCGAGGTATTCTTCGAGCGACAGATGTAGCTCCGGAAGCTTCATTGCCTCGGGTTGTGGTGTTTCGGTATCGGGTAAAGCCTCGGGTTCTTTGCCTTTCACCGGCATCTTGGGGAGCTTTTCCGGGGTCTTGACGAGCGAGACCTTCGTCGTAAGGATCTCACCGATCTTCGTTGCCGAAAATGCCGAATTCCAATCGCGGCGAACGAGAAAGCCGCCGATCCAAAGAACGTAAAGCGACTGAAGCATCGCCGTCTCAGGCAGACTGCATATCGGGCGCAGTTCTTCGATCGTGAGCTGGGAACCGTTGAATTGGTCGAGCGCGTACTTCTCGTGAGGCTGCAGGAGCGCGGTAGAAACAGGACGTTTCTCGCAATAAAATACTTCTTGCACACTTCGGAATCGTCGATAGACTTCCTGCGACGGCAAACAACGCGCGTAATCTATCAGAACTTTGTAGACGTCAGTCTTATAAATCAGGTCTTCGCGCAGGCGATTGAGGGTACTGAAAGTCCATTCGCCCTTCGGCCATGTCAGAGCATCCACGATGATAGATTCGATCTGCAATCCGACAAACTCGTTGATCGCGCTTTTTGTAAACACGCCCTTTGCTTCGAGCAGTTCAGCAAGCTCAAGGTCGTTCGCAAGATTTGGAAACTGTGCGAGAGTCTTTTGATCTACCTTCTTTCGATTTAGCAGAACGCTGAACAATCTCTGCTCCCGGGCGTTGGACGCAGCGTACACCACGACGCCCTGGCGAAAGTAGATGATCGTCTTATTTTTCGCAGACGAAAGGCGTAAGCTGCCGCTCAATTTTGCCTGAGCGATCTCGACAAGCAGCTCGGCGAACGGGTGATTATGGAAATCTCCTTTTAAATCGACAGTATTTTGGGACGTCATTAAAGCAGGTGGCTCCGGAAAGGCGGGCAAGTGGCCATCCAAATGATACCAAATCCGGAGCTGTTAAGGTAAGAGTTTATTTCATCAAGCGTTCAGTTTGACACCCCGAAAACAACCTGCGAAAGTTTTTCACATGCAGTCTGGGAAAGCTTGAGAGCGAAAGCCTTACCGAAAGTTTAAGCTTCCCAGAACGAGTGAGCAGGCCGTTGAAAAGGCAGGATTCGCGTATCCGTGATCGAGAAAAAAGAAATCGAAATTCGTGAGTGCTCGACACTCGATGAGCTTTCGGCGTGCGTCGATCTGCAGCGCGAAGTCTTCGCGTTGCCGGAGATCGAGATCTCGCCGGTGCGGCATTTTGTCGTTACTAGGAATGCGGGCGGCTTTGCTCTCGGAGCCTTTGCCGGCGAAGCGCTTGTTGGTTTTGTGCTGAGCGTTCCAGCGTTTTTGCGCGGCGAGAAGGCTTTCTACTCGCACATGACTGCTGTCCGGGCCGACTTTCAGGGGCACGGGGTCGGAGGGCGTCTGAAGTGGGCCCAAAGAGAGCGCGCTCTGGCGGCGGATGTGAAGTTTATCAAGTGGACCTTCGAACCGGTTAAAGCACGGAACGCATTTTTCAATCTGGAAAAGCTCGGAGCCGTCGTGACCGAATATCAGGAGAATTTTTACGGTGTAGATTACTCAACGGCAGCTGATCAGCAGATCGGGTTGGCAAGTGATCGGTTGTTTGCGGAATGGCAATTAGAAAGCGAAAAAGTGCGGCGGCTAGAATCAAAAGTATCGTTTAGTGAAAGCGCAGGTCCAGTTGCAGAAATTGTAATTCCCGGCGACTGGTCGACTCTTCTAAAGGAAGATGCGGCGAAAGCAGTCGACGAACAAATACGGATCCGTCATGAATTCAATAAAGCCTTCGAGGCGGGTCTGGTCGGACGGGGTTTTGTACGCGATACGGAATCGCCGCGGTTTCTGCTTTTCGAGAAGTAGTTACAAAATTAAATAATTACGTAATTATTTAATTAAGCTGCTAGAAAAGTTGATGAACAGATGACAGAGTTCACCATAGATCCAGATATTCGCCGAGCCAAAACACTTTCGTCGGCCTTCTATACGGACGAGCGTTATTTTGAGTTATCGAAGGAGAAGATTTTCGCGCGCTCCTGGCAGTTCGCCGGCGGAGTGGACGAATTTGAGAATCTAAAACCGGTAACGCTATTGCCGGGGATGCTGGATGAGCCAATCCTGCTGTCGAAAACGGCTGACGCTGTGAAGTGCCTCTCGAATGTCTGCACACACCGCGGCAAGATCCTTGTCGAAGAGCAATGCAAAGCAAGTTTGATCCGCTGCGGCTATCACGGCCGGCGTTTCGATTTGGACGGGAAGTTTCTCTCGATGCCGGAGTTTGCGGACGTAATAGATTTTCCTTCCGAAAGCGATAATTTAACCAAGGTGCCATTTGCTGTTCGGGGAGGTTTCGTGTTCGCGTCGATCGATCCATTCGCGTCGTTCGACGACTTTGTCGGCGATGCGATTGAGCGACTCGAAGACGTCGAGCCCGCGGGATTGAAACTTGCATCCAGTCGCGATTACGAAGTGAATGCTCACTGGGCTCTCTACTGCGAAAACTATCTCGAGGGATTCCATATCCCGTTCGTGCATCACTTGTTGAACGAAGTCGTCGATTATGGGACGTACGCCACTGAAACGTTTAGGTTCTCGAGTTTGCAGGTCGGGCGAGATGACGCTGGCGAGGTCGCGGGGCGATACCTATTTGTTTTCCCGAACCTAATGTTCAATTTTTATCCATGGGGAATTTCGGTCAACGTTGTCAGACCGGTATCGCCCTCGAGATCGATTGTGGAGTTTCTGACCTATGTTTCGGACGAGTCGAAGGTCGGCAGCGGTGCCGGAGCCGACCTCGATCGCGTAGAACTCGAGGATGAGGCAGTCGTCCAGAGTGTGCAGCGGGGAATTCGCTCGCGGTTCTATTCGCACGGACGCTACTCTCCGACGCGCGAACAGGGGACGCATCACTTTCATCGCCTGATCGCGGAGTTTATGGGTTAGTGCTCGATGTTCTTTTTCTTATTCAAGCCAGTTAGTGGTGTTTCGTGTGTTTGTATGTTTGTAATGTCGGGCTCGTTCGTGTGTTTCGTGTGATTCGTGGTTCGGTTTTCATAAGCAAACCACGAATCACACGAACCCACACGAAAAGAACACGAAACAAG
>JANMUW010000173.1:0-1931 GCA_031392105.1 Acidobacteriota bacterium
ACACGGCCGTCGTCATGAAAAATTCTCAAGCGCGGATCGTCCTCAAGGCGGAAGTATTCGCGTGCGATCGCCGTAACGCCCGGATCGATCTCAACGACATCGATCGACGCGGCGGGATACGCTCGCACGTAGTCTTGCGGAAAACTGTAGCCCGCTCCGCCGATCATCAACGTATGACGAAAATCCGGACGCAGGTACCGGAGCAGATGATAGAAGCGGGTGTACTTCGCAAAAAGATCGGTGCCGTCGAGATAGATTATCGACTGGACGAAGTAAGGATCGGTTGCCATCGCGCGGAGCGGCCGTCCGGTCTTTGCTTCGGTGGCGGGAAAGATCTGGACGCGGCTGTATTCGGTATCGATGTCGTGAACACCTTTCGCCCGAAGCTGATAAGAAGTGGTTAGCTCACTCCCGGCGATGCCCAAAACGAACAGGGTCAGCACGCCGAAACTCGAACGCGTGAATGCGAACGGAGCGAGCAACAACGATAAGCCGATCAAACTCGCGGCGATCAGATAGAGCGTACGATTACTGCCGACGAACGGGATCAGAAAAAAGCCAGCGGCAAATGTTCCTGCGATGCTGCCAATCGTCGAGAGTGCATAAAGCCTGCCTACCGTACTGCCGGAATCGTCCACCGAGCGCATCTTCAATCGAATCGCGTATGGTGTGACGAATCCGAGCGCAATGCTCGCGGGTGCAAAGAGCAATACGGCAGCGAGGAGAGATTTAAACTCGAGACCCGTCGGTGTCGAAGCGACGGCCGCGAGGATCACATCTTTGATCAGGATCGTCAGCGACACCATACCGCCGGCGAGAAAGATCACGAGCGCAAGGATCTTTACATCGGGCCGCTTATCCGCGAGCCGTCCGCCGAGCCAATACCCGAGACTAAGGCTCGCCAGGATGACGCCGATAAGGCTCGTCCACACGTATGTTGAGGTTCCGATAAACGGCGCAACGATCCGCGACCCGATGATCTCATACGTCATCACCACCGCCCCGCATACGAATACTGCGAGTTCGAGAATGTACTTGCCCGGAACTGTCCGCATTCCACGATTGTCGTGTTTATAAAGTTCGTGCGCAAACGAGTCTTTGAGATGCCAACTTGGAATCTCAAAGACCGATACTAAAATGCGACCTCAGCCTCAACTACACGGCCCGATTTCTGGCCATCCCGAGCCATTGGTGAACTCGCGAAGCGCAGCGGGACGATGCGGCGATGTGCTGAGCCAAAAATTGCGATAGGTGATCACGGCATGAGGCATAAGCCGCGGGTCACACAACGAATAACTCTGGAGCAGACCGAACTCCCGATAGTTTCTCAATTGCTCATAAGTGTTCCAACCAATTCCTCCAGGATCAGTACTGGCGTCAAGGCCAATATGACAAGTCCGGCAACTCTGCTTGACGACGTCATGATAGAGGCCTTGCGGCGCCCCGGTCCAACCGGTAGGCGTAAAATTATTGTTCTGCTCATCAGTCCCCGCTGAATACCAACCCGATATCAGGTCCTTGATCGCCTGGTTCGTGACCGTGTCATTAGCCGCGGCTCCCTTCACGATGAGATTCTGTTGATGAAACGCAGCCTTTTCCGTGGCGTTCGCATCGCCCAAACCGCGGCCGTCCGGGAACTTGTACGTTGCGATGTCGAGCTCACGAAATGTTGCACCCGCGTTGATGTCCGCAAAAGTCGGTGGACTGCTTGGAGAATAGTTACCGCCGTGGCAGTTGATGCAAAGGTTCGGGACATACTTATCAGCAAAGCCGTCCAGATTTGCCGATGTGGCACGTGGTGCGTTCGCAGCAAAATCCCCACCTGCGAAAACGAAGAACTTTACGATCCTCGTGCCGCTCGGCTCCCCCTCTACAGGCCCGTATTCCATGGCAACGGTTGCACCCGGTGTATCGCGGTCGGCAGCCAGATC
>JANMUW010000176.1:0-5624 GCA_031392105.1 Acidobacteriota bacterium
CTTGAGCGAGATAGCGATAGCCGAGGAAACTGCCAAGGACTATTACTGCGAGTGCGATCGGAGCCAGGATCAACCGTTTGTCGAACCCGTTTGAAGTCCCGCCTTCCGACGGACGGAGCGATTGCGGATTGCGGATTTCGGATTGCGGATTTTCGTTTGTTTCCTGACCTTCAAAGAACTGTGTCTTCACATTATCAGAGAAGCCGCCTGAAGACTGGGATCCCAACGTGGACAAGATCGCCGTGGCCGGTTCGTCCATCGATGCCGGGCCGTACAGCAACTCGGCTCCGTCATCAAGACAGAACGCCATCGTGTTGTCATATTCTCGGCGGCACTCAGGGCATCGTTTCATAAAACTCTATTCCGGCATATAACTAATTCGTAAACGTATCTACTGCTTCTGATATCGAAGTGGTCGCCGGACTCCCTTGCCGGGCTTGGTACCTTCAACGATCTTGTCATCTCGGACGACGAACGCACCGCCGACCAGCACGTGGCGGATTCCTTCGGAGTATTGCGCCGGTTGATCAAATGTCGCTCGGTCGATAATAGTCGCCGGGTCGAAGAGGGTCAGGTCGGCATCGGCTCCAACCTTGACGCGCCCTTTGAGCCGCATGGCGGGGACGACCTTTTCGAGTCGTTGTGCGGGCAGCAGCGTCATCTTGCGCAAGGCGTCCATCAGTGAGAGCGCCTTTTGCTCGCGAACATAGACCCCGAGTACCCGTGCGAAAGTGCCCACACCGCGCGGATGTCCTTTGCCGTTTTCCATCCGTCCATCGCTCGCGATCATCACTCCCGGATACGCGGCTGCGAGGCGCGATATCTCTTCGGGGATCGCATGGCCGATGACCGGGCCGCCCTCCTTGCGGTAACGTGCGAAACTTTCCGCCGTTAATCTTTCGCCGGTCGCCACCCATTGCAGATCTTTGTAAGTAATGCCAAAGGCCTCCTGCCAGCCCTCGTTGTAAATGGCCGAATCGATGCGCGTCTGCGTCGCCGTATATGGGTAAGCCTCCGTCGTCACGTCCAAACCGCGCCGTGCCGCGCCTTCGATCATGCTCAGGCAGGTGGTCGTCTGGCGTAGGCACATGCTGGTAATGTGCACGACGTGAAGCGACGCGCCCGTACCAGCCGCATCGGCCAGGACTTCCTGCAAAGCGGAAATCGCGCTTCCTGGTTCGACCGCTCCGGCGTGCCGCACGTGAACATAGTTCGCCACGCCGCGCTCAGCCGCCACCGCAAAAAGATCGAACACCTCGGCCCGCGTCGTCGTCGGCACGTAGTTGATCCCAAAGCCGATACCGAGCCCGCCTTCATCCAAACCTCGTTCGATAAGAACGGTCACTTGGCGAACTTCTTCGGGCGTTGCAGCGCGATTCATCGCGTTGTCGCGCGGCAGAAATTCCCCCGTATCTTTCATCGCGGCCATTTTCGCGGGGATGTGGCCGACCGTCGCTCCGAAGTTGATCATCGACTTTCCTTCGCGTTCGGCGTACCAGGCGGCCACCGGCGAGACGCCTACCTCCATTTCAAGTGCGGTCGTCACGCCGTCGCGAGCTTTGTAGCGATAGTTCTCGTCATCCTGCCCATGCGAATGCAGATCGATGAAGCCGGGTGCGATCACAAGACCCTTAGCGTCGATCATCGTACGACCTCGCAAAGGCCGTGCGGAGATCGCCGCGATCTTGCCGCTCCGAATACCGACGTAGCGAACCGCATCGAGATTCGACTCGGGATCCATCACTCGGCCATTGGCAAGGACAATGTCGAACTCGGCGCGATTCTGCCCTCGGACGACAGATGCCGGTGTGCACAACAGGATGAGCGACGTCATCAAAATTGCCGTGGTGAGCGGGAACGAAATAGCACGTGTGACCAAGTAATGGATCATGATGTTTTCTCCCTTTGCGTAATTACGATCTCAATCCAGCTTCGACTGCCACCTTGCGAATGAGTGCCGCGAAACGCGGATCGTCGCGCAGGTCGTCCCATAACGGATTGGCTCAATATTGAGGTGGTCGCGGCCCGCGTTCGGCAACGTCTCTGCCGAGGAAGGCAAGGCTTTGTCATTGGCTCGTCGTTCTTGCGGCTCAGCCGCCCGATGCGCGGAAACGGCTTTGCCTTTCCGACGGTCCATCCCACTTATCTTGAGGCTCCGCCTCAGTCTGCCGATTCTTAAATACCTCAGTCTTCGCGTCCCACCGAAGCCGCCTAAAAGCGGAACTCCAAACACTCAGCCCGCCCTCTTCTGCACTGCTTTAAATCTTGGATCCTTTCGCATCTCTTTCCACACAGGATCGTAGTTCAACCAGACGAGCCACGAACCGAGGCCATCGCGGTCGTCAACATCTCTATAGAGCCACCGAAAGGCCTCATCTCTTTCGCCGAGAACTTCATAGACTGCCGCGATTCGATATTCAACGACATGCTCGCCGCGAGCGTCTCGCTGCAACAGTTCATTCAACAGTTCGCGGGCTTTGTCTTTTTGTCCGGCATTAGCGTACGCCAGCGCGATCATCCCAATGCCTCCTGCATCGCGGGCCCGGTCAACTGCCTGGTATTTTTTTGCTTCCTCAAGAGCTTCCAGAAACATTCCCTTGGCTCCGTAGGCGAGGCTTCGATAGAAGTGTGCGAGCGGAGCATTCGGATCCGATTCGAGATATTTGGTGAGGACCCAGTCGTATTGTCCGGCCATGTAGCGTGGCCTGCCCGCATTGGTCAAGACGAAACTCCGCGTGTCGACGTCGGCGTAAGCAATTGCCTTCTCAGCGTACTCAAAGGCCAGCTCGAACTTGCCCATGCCGCTGAGGAGCTGGGAAAGGTAGTGATTGGTTCGTGCATTTTTCGGGTCGATCTTTAACGCGGTTTCTAGGATCTTCTTCGCACATTTGTGATCGCCATTGTTCGCCATCACCTGATCCGCCAGTAAGTGCAAGCCGTCAATATTTGCCGGATCAAGTTCACGCCCCCTAGATAGATTTTCCCACGCACGTGCCCGGGCCCGTATTTTCGGCACGCTCAAATATCGCTGCGATTGCGCATGTGCGCGAGCGAGGAAGATATACGCCGTGGCATTCCTTGGATCGGCTCGGATTGCCTGCTCGAAAAGCGAGATCGCTTTTGGAACGTTCTCGTCAGAGGCAGTTCGGATCGCTGCCTGCCCCTCCGCGACGAGTTTGTCCGAGGCTAACTGATCCGCGGTTTTCCTAGCCGGGTTCGCTGACGTCGCTTTCAATGAAGCTACGTTGGGACAACCCGAAACGACAACGCCCTGCTGGGCCGATGCGATCGCGACGAACCAAAACATTATCGTCAGCAAGCCAACCAAAAGAATTTGATTTCGTTTCATTACATTCTATTCCGGCATGTTCATCCGTTTGCGAAGATCGTCGTGACGCGGGTCGTCGAGAATCGACGCGAATGGAAATTCCGCACGCAGATCGACCAGTAGAGAGCTGTGGTCGTCAAACGCCTTGTCCAGCCAGACAAAAACTTGATCTTTATCCCCGAGGCCCGCGTGTAGGGCGGCTACATCTACTGCATCGGCGTTTCGCTCGACGTACCTTTGCTCGAGCTCCTTCAGAATTTTCTCGGCCTCGTCTCGATGTCCTGATGCGGCGGCAACGACACCTAAGCAAATCAGGGAACGACTCGACCGACTAGTGATCTCGACCACCTTTTGGGCGGAAGCGCGGGCCTCTTCTATCTGGCCTTTCTTAAGTTGCGTGTACGCAAGATCGATCCAGCCAAATGAGAAGTTTGGGTCAAGGCCTACGGTCGTCCTCGCCTGCTCGAATGCAAGATCTGTTTTGCCTTGAGACAAATACATTTGGCCTAAGTTGTTGCTGGTAACTGCGAGCGACGGCTCGATCTCGAGGGCACGCTTTATCATTTCCAATCCTTCGGCGTCCTGTTTACGCGCACGCACTTTGAATCGTGCGAATCGCAGAAGTGCGGACGAATAATTGGGGTTCAATTCCAAGGCCCGCTGATATCCGCGCTCGGCTTCAACCCATTTCCAGGAGCCTTCATTCACAAACGCCAGCGACGAATGAGCCTCGGCAAGCCTATCGTCCAACTCGACCGCCCTAACCGCATTGGGCATCGCCTTCGTAATGAAGTCGCTCGAGCGCGAGCCCTGGTAGTACTGAAGCACCGAGTACGTATCAGCAAGTCCCGAGTAGGCAAGGGCGAACTTAGCATCTCTTTGGATCGCCGCTTCGAAATGTTCGACCGCCTTTTCGAGATCTTCAGCGGTCCGCTTGTTCCAGTGGTAACGGCCCCTCAGATATAGCTGATAGGCCTCGGCGTTTTCCGTATAGCTTCTCGTAACTTTCTGCACGTCGACGCCGGATAATTTGGCCTTCAGATTGGTTGAAACGTCTCTCGCAATCTCACTCTGCAGCGCGACGAGGTCGGACTGTTTGCGGTTGTACGTTTCCGTCCAGATCACACTGTCCTTTGATACGTCGACCAACTCCAAATTCAAAATTAGCTGGTCGCCCCGCTGAACTACGCGCCCGTTCAAGATCGCTTGCACGTTTAGTTCTTTGGCGATCGTCTGGAGATCCATGTCCTTGCCCTTGTAGCGAAACACCGATGAACGCGGTTTCACGCTCAGACTGGGAATCTGCGCGAGACCCTTGATCAGCGTCTCCGTCATTCCGTCGGAGAGATATTCGAGATCTGCATTTCCACCCTCGTTCACAAACGGCAACACGGCTATCGATTCGATCTGGTTGGCCGATGCGAAATATTTGTAGCCGAAGTATCCTCCGAGGACAAGGACTGTTACCAGCACTACCGCTGCCAGCGGCTTTATCGACCGATACTCTTGCGGCTTCGTCGCCCGATGAGCGGATGTGGGTGACTCTTCCTGCGGCTGTGCCGCCCGATGAGCGGAAAGGCTCTGCCTTTCCGACGAGCTCTCAAAACTCTCAGGAGGCTCCGCCTCCGGTCCGCGAGGAAAGAGCACTGTCTGCTCGCCGCCGGGAAACCCAGTCGCTACCGCTCCCGGTTCTGACAAGATCGCCGTCTGCGGTTCATTCGTCAACGCAGGACCGTACAGCAACTCGGCTCCGTCATCGAGACAGAACATCATGCTCGCGTCGTACTCGCGTCCGCATTGTGGGCATCGTTTCATTTAGCTTTAGTGCTTCAATTCGATATCGATCGCTTCAAAGACGCTCGTGCCGGTGTTCTTGATAACGTGCGCCGTTCCGGCATTTTGCCACGCGTGATCGCCGGCCTTTGGTTCAAGCTTTCGCTTGGTTCCGTCGGGAGCGATGAGTTCGATCTTCGAGTCGTGAAGAATAATGCCAAGGCCGTGCATTTGGTGCGTGTGCATCTTCGACGATTCTCCGGGTTTTAGGACGAGACGATTCACGCGCACCCGGTCATTGTCGATAAGGATCACGTGGCCATCTGAAAGGATCGGAAACGGCCCCGTGCTCGCCGCTTTTTTGTCTGCCACTACTTCGACGAAAATATTGCGAAAGTCGGTCTTGCCGTTATTGACGACCCTGTGCGTAATCGGTGAGGGTCGAGCTCCGAAGGTAGCCATCCCATACTTAATATCGAATGGTTTCTTCTCACCGCTAATTTCCTCATCGATTATCTGCGCG
>JANMUW010000200.1:0-8473 GCA_031392105.1 Acidobacteriota bacterium
CTTCACCTGCCTCAGCTCGCCACCCGTGTCCATAACGATCAGAACATTGGCGGGCAGGCGTCGGACGCTTGTGGGCTGATGCAGGATATCGTTTTCGGTGATCACAAGATCCGATTCTTTAACATCACCGACGAACTCACCCCTTTCGTCGAATGCTACGACATTCAACTTTATCTCTTCGGTGGCGATTCGTTCGGCGTCGTTTTCGCGGGGTGTAGGAGTCGGTGTCGGAGGCGGAACACGTCGACTCTGTGCGAGCGCCGGCGAAACGACGAAAAGAATAGAGATGGCGACAAGCAGAATCCATGATCGACCTTCCGTGTATTTCCGACTTGGTCTGTGTGTTCCGTGGTCCAATTTACTGCGGCCAAAGCCAACCACGGAATTCACGGAAGTAGATCGAGGGAAGCGGAACCGAAGATTTTGAGAGCCGTACGCCATAAGGGTTCAAATATGATGTCCAAATCAAAGCGACGGATGCTTTCTGACGAATGCAATAAGATTAACGACGTAATCCTGAAATCGCGGACAAGTGATTTCGTGTGCGGCGAGAAACTCCGTTGCTTGCTGCGTATCGTAAGTCTGCGAGATAAAAAAATACGGAACCGCGTGATGAGGCAAACCTGTTAACGGCGGAGAAAACGGGAGCATCAGTGACATTTCGACGAGCGAAGGTGGCGGTATGAATGCGGAGCGCTTTTTCGAAAGCGTTTCCGCTATCGCGTCGAAAAGCTCGGATGTTGCCAGAGGGTTTGGATCCGCGAGTGCGATAGTTTTGCCGACCGCGTTCTCGTCCGAGGCGAGCGCCGCGATGCCATCTACGACAAAATCAACAGGGACGAGATTCAGCCGCACATCTTTGTTTCCGACGTTAACGAACCGCAGCAATCCCGGTGCCTTCATTAGATACTGGATCAGATAATAAATGCCGTCATACTTGACGGTCTCACCGGTTTGCGAATCCCCGACGACCACCGATGGCCTGAAGATCGTGACTGGCAATTCTGCCTTTAGTTTCTCAACTTCCAACTCGGCGAGATACTTGGTTTCTTCGTAGAAATTTCGGAATCCGGCGTCGTGCTCGAGATCAGACTCGAGTATCCTTCCTTTTCGTTTCCCGGCGACGTAGCATGTCGAAACATAATTGTAGCGGCCGAGGTTCGGCAGCGAACGAGAGAGCTCGTTCACATTCTTTGTTCCATCGACATTGACCCGAAACGCGGTCGCTTTATCGATCCCTAGATCGTACGCCGCCGCAAGATGAAACACCGAAGTTGTCTCATCGCGGATCGCTTGCAGATCGTCGTCCGAGATCCCGAGTTGGGAATGGGTGATATCGCCCTCGATGATCGCGAAATTCTCGAGCGGCGTTCCCGTCCGTTCCGAGATCTGCTCGATCGCGGACGAGGCCGTTTCGACAAAATGAGGCTGGACCAGGAGAAAAAACTGCGTGTCTCGCCGGGCAAGTCGCGCGACAAGTCTTTCGGCGATAAACCCGGGAAATCCGGTGAGGAAGATCGTTTCGCTAAATTCCATCAGATTCCTATGATAGTTCCGCGAATTTCGAATTGCTACACGCGGTTCTCATAAGGTAATTAGGTAATGATTTAATTAGTAATTTTGTAATGAAGATGAAGTCATCCACATGTGGAAAACTTTGTGCTACGATTTTCATGTTCTCATCAACCCATGAGCGAAGCGACCGAGAAAAAAGAGATCGAAACACCTGCGAGCGAGCTTGATCTACCTCAATGGTCAGTTGTTTCGTTCGATCAGTGCGTGGGCTCCGGACTTGCTTACGCCCAGGCAGCAAAGCTCCTGGCCGAAAAGGAAGCCGCCGGCGTGTATGGCCTCTGCATCGTTACTGACGAGGCCGGGGCGCGGGTCAACAGGTGAAGAAGCGGGGGCAAAGCCGCCCTTCCGGAACTGCGAATATCAAACATATTTCCGTCCATATAAAGTGTTCAAGGGTGAGTGTCGAGCCTAACAACATTCGCAAGTCCGGAAGGGCGGCTTGCCCCCGCTCTTTGGCCCTAATCAAACCTCAACACCACCTTCCCAAAACTCTCGTTCGATTCCAGATACTCGTGTGCCGCGCGAACGTCTTGAAAATTGAAAACGCGATCGACATTCGGACGCACGCGGCCATCAGCAAGAAGCGGAACAACATCCGTCGCGAACGCTCTAGTCGCGGCGGCCTTGTCTTCGATAGATCTCGCGCGCAGGACCGTTCCGATGAGCGTGAGTCGCTTGGACAAAGCAACGTCGAGATTCAATTGTGCTTTGGAACCAGCCGTCAGACCAACCAGCATTAAACGGCCTTTGAGAGCGAGACTCTTCAGGTTTTGTTCGAAGTAAGCTCCGCCGACGAGATCGAGGATTACGTCGACGCCTCGTCCTTCCGTTTTGGAAAGCACTTCTTCAAAAAAGTTCGGATCTCCCTCGACGGTAATGCCTTCAGCATCCAATCCGAACTCGCGACAGCGTTCGAGCTTGTCTGCAGTACGCGAAGTTCCGATGACGCGATTACCATTCGCCTTTCCCAGTTGAAGCGCGGCGAGCCCGACACCGGAACCGACTGCATGAATCAGAAGCGTCTCGCCGTCTTTCAACCGGCCCTGTGTGAACACGGCATCATTCGCCGTGGTAAAAGCTTCGGGGACGGCGCCTGCATCAGTAAAACTCAAATTGTCAGGAATTTTTACAAGCAGGTGATGATCGATCTTCAGCAACTCCGCCTGACCCTCGCCTGCCGTGATGCCAAAGACACGATCGCCCGGTTTGAAGTTGTCGACACCTTCGCCGACATCCGATACTTCGCCGGCGAATTCAAGCCCGGGAATATTCGGCGAGTAACCAGCAGGCGGCGGATAGTGGCCGCGTCGCTGGATAAGGTCCGCGCGGTTTAATCCCGCGGCTTTGACGCGAATAAGCACTTCGGTCGCGTTCGGCGGTGACGGATCGGACACTTCCCGGATCTCGAGATTCTCCGGCCCGCCGAATTCTGTGATGTAGACAGCTTTCATTGGATTCGTCCGACAGCCTGTCCTACTACCTCAATCTGGCCTCGACATTATTCGCCTTGAGCGAATTCCCTGTCGCACGCTGTAGGTCGGATATCGCTTTGTTCAACTCCGTCTGCGCACGAAGCTCCGCACTGCGGGCCGAAGTCAACGCCGTTTGCCGCTCAAGAACGCGATAAATATCCGATTGCCCGTTGTCGAGCTTTCGCTGTTCCGATTCGTATTGCTTTACGGAATTCTCTCTCGATATCGCCGCGGCGCGAAGACGTGCTTCGGCGGTGCGGAGTGTCTGCAAAGCATTTCGAACATCGACTTGAATATTCTGTTCGAGTTGTTCCCGTTGCGTTTCAAGACGTTCGCCTTCGACCAACGCCCGGCCGAGTTGTGCCTTTGCCGTCTTATCGCCGAACAACGGCAGATTGAACTGAATGCCGACGCGATAGGTCGGATACTTGTTGGAAAAAATGCCGCTGTACGGGTTGCCCGTCAACAGAGCAAGATTGGCAAGTTGCTGTTGGCAATCCGGCGAATTCGGGTTCGTCGTACAAGGAGTCGGAAAGCTTGGGTCAAAACCCGGATTCTGAGTCCCGCCGATACCGGAGGAACTGTAGCTTGCAACAAGGTCGATCTGGGGTTTCTTCAACTCACGATAGAGTCGTTGGTCGATCTTATTGATGTCTTTCTGCGCTTCGTTGATCTCCAACTCGGGTCTGTTTTGCAATGCAGCCGTAAGAGCTTCCGTAAGCGTCGTCAGTGGCGGATCGATGTCAACCGAATCGACGGGTGTGATCGACTCGCTCCAGAGGATATTCGTCCGGGTTGGGGCGATCAGGTTCTTCAAGTTGTTTTCATTCACCGTCACTACATTCAGCGCGTCATAAACCGCCTGCTCAAAATTCGCGACCTGCGTCTCCGCCGCGACGATGTCGATCGGGGCAAGCTGACCTTCTTCGACGAGTCTCCGGTTATGGGCGAGCTGATCTTTCGCGTCCTTTACGCCGTCTCGTTGAACCTGAAGATTTCTCAGGGCGTAGGCGAGGTCCCAGTAGGCTCTTTGAACCGAAGCGATGATCTCTATCGATCGCTGGCGAAACTGAACGTCGGTAAGCGAGAGGTTGCGTTTCGCAATTTCGATAATCCTGCGGTTCTGATCGAAACTTCGCCCCCGAAAGAGAGGCTGCGTTAGGCTGAACGTGAGATTTGCATTGTTCTGCGGGCTGAGCACCGAGATCGGATTGTTCGTCGTAAGACGATTGTTATTAAAATCGCCGCGGAGGACCGTACCGAAGCTTGGGACGTATGCGGTGACACCGGCATTCCCCACAATTGAGGCGTTCGTCGTCGACTGATTTGAAGTGAAGATGCTGACGTTCGGAGCAGTCGAGCGGTCGTAGTACGTCTGGCCCGTAAACCGCGGCTGATAGACGCCACTGGCTGCGAGCAGATCATACTCGGCGATCTTCACGTTCTTTCGCGTGACCTCGATGTCCTTGTTGTTTTCGAGCGCCAGCGTGATCGCTTCGTTCAATGTCAGCGAGCGCTGGTCGGTCATGTCGACACCGACACGTCCGAGATCCGGTTGGCTGCGATCTTCCGAACTGTAGTTTGGCGCAATAGCCGGAACACCCTGAAGTTTCTCGGGAGCAACTTCCTGCTTGTCATCGACGATCGGCGTTGGCGCCTCGAGCGGCGTCGGCGAAGGCGTCGGGGTTGGCGTCGCCGTCTGTCCGAACGCGGCACCCAAACAGGAAGCACTCAATATAAATGCGAATAAAAACTTCTTCATAAACACCTTTTCAAAAAACTCTCAATTGGTGCAACCGACGTATCATTGGAAATCGTCGCGATATAATTATCGGGACGCAGAAGAACGTTGAACGACTCGTTACTTCCGAAAACTTCCGCGACATTCGGGTAGATCGGTATTCGATGTACGTCGACGATGTCTTCGAACTCATTAGCCAGAGCCACGGACGACTCTTCACTTCGGCCATCGGAGAACGAGATCAAATGGAACTTTGGATCCCGCAGCTTGTCATAAATACTTTGGCCGTCGATCGTGAAATACGGCATCCGGTCTCCGGCTTTGACTCCAAATCCACCGTCGTTCGTATGGTCGCTGAATGAGCTGTGCCGGTAGTTGATTGCGATCTGGGAGATCCTCGGGAAAACAAATTTCTTGACAGCATCGAGGCTAAAGGCGACGCCGGCGACGTATGGGAAGACATGCATTCGCAAGTACGTGAGCACGGGCTCCGGACTGGCCACCAGATTGAAAAACCTGTCGGTCGTCTTCAAAAGATTTTCTGCATTCTCAAGCCGCTCTTCGTTGTACGTGCCTAGAATCTTCTCGCCAGCCATTCCGCGCAAAACCATCGCCAGCTTCCACGCAAGGTTATAGGCATCCTGGATCCCGGTGTTCATTCCCTGCGCACCGGCGGGCGTGTGAATGTGCGCCGCATCACCGGCGAGAAAACAGCGTCCCTCTGAAAACTTGTTGACGTGGCGAGTGTGAACCTTATAGGTCGAGAACCAATTGACGTTTGTAATGTCCAGCTCAAGCTCCGCGTCACGCTTGATCTGCTCCTCGATCTCCTCGTACAGGATCTCGCCTTCGTCCTTCGCAAACTCTTCTGGGAAAGTGCCGACGATCCGCCAGCGGTCCTCGCCTTTCATCGGGAAGAACGCGAGCAGGTTGTGCTTCATCAAGAACACCATCAGAGAATCGTTCTTGAATTTCCAATCGATCTGTACGTCGGCGACATAGAACATTCGTTCGAAGGTGCTCCCTTCGAAAGTAAGTCCGAGTGCGTTTCGAACCGGACTCTTTGCGCCATCGCATCCGACAAGAAACTTAGCCTCAACTGTTTCGCTTTCACCCGCGGCATTCTTGATGACCGCGGAAACGCCCGAGCCCTCCTGTGAGAAACTCTCCAACTCGGTCGTCCAGCGCACGTCCTTGCCATTCGATTTGATGAAGTCGTAAACAAGAGCCTCGTGCCTTCCCTGCTCGGCGATCAGGACATATGGGTAGTCACTCATCCCCTTGCCGATATCGCTGAAGTCGACTTCGCCACGAACCTCGCCACCGACGATCATGCGCGCCTTTTCCGCTTTCCAACCCAAGTCGACGAGTTTGTCCGCGATTCCGATCTGTTCATAGATCTCAAGCGTTCGCGCCTGAACACCGATCGCTTTCGAATGTGGTGTCGTCGTCTCGTTCTTGTCGATGATCACGAAATCGATGCCGTAGCGGATCAACTGACAGGCGAGAGCCAGCCCGGTCGGCCCGGCACCGATTATTAACACGTCAGTTTTCGTTTCATTCGCCATTTATCGTTTTCTTGTCCCTGCGTCCTCTGCGAGCTTTGCGTGAAACGGTTTTTTCTCACGCAGAGCTCGCAGAGAAGAACTCACAATTTACCAAAAAGCGAATTCGTCGCCGTCTGAAATCTCCGCTTTATGCCGCCGAATAACCAATCGGACGCGCGCCCGATCCGCTTAAAAATATGAACCTCCGACGCGTCGTCGAAGATCGAATAAAATACCGGCACCGCGAGCAGCGTCAGCAGCAAGCAGAGTGATTGGCCGCCGACGACCAGAACTCCGATCGAGCGGTTCGTTCCCGAACCAGCACCCGAGGACCAAATGAGCGGAAGCATACCGGCGACGAGAGCGATGGTCGTCATCAAGATCGGACGCAAACGATCGCGGTTTGCCTGAATGATCGCGTCGTAACGACTCATGCCTTGCGATCGCAGATTCATTGTGTGATCGATCTGCAAAATTGCATTCTTCTTAACAACACCGAACAGCAGCAATAGGCCGAGGCCCGAAAAGATGTTCACCGTTTGTCCGGTCAACAAGAGGCTGACGATACCGAACGGTATTGAAAGCGGCAGCGTTAGCAGGATCGTGACCGGGTGAATAAAAGATTCGAACTGCGCCGCGAGCACGATGTACATGAAGATGAACGACAGAACTATCGCGAGGGCGAAGTAGTAGAGTGATTTGCCCAGCTCTTTCGACTGCCCGACATAACCGGTGGTATATCCCGCCGGCAATCCAAGCGTGGCCACGAACTTGTCGATTTCATCGGTGATACTTGTTGCAGAACCGCCCGGTCGTGTATTAGCGAGCAGGGTAACCTGCCGTTGTCGATTAGTTCGCTCGATCGAGCTGGGCCCGGTTCCGCTTGAAACCTTTACGAGACGGTCGAGCGTGACCCATCCGAACTTTGTCGAGGGCACGATCAATCGTTTTAATCCTTCTATGTCGGTGCGATAGGTGTTGATCGCGCGTACACGGACTTCGTATTGGTCCGTTCCTTCGTTAAACGTTGTCGCCTCCATGCCCGCGACAAGTGTATTGAGTGCCTGCGAGACGTCGCCCACACGAACGCCAAGGTCGGCCGCGACATCGCGATCGACCTCGAGCCTGACCTCGGGCTTGCCGCTTATGAGCGTCGAATCGACGTCAACGGCGTCGGGGATCGTCTTCATCTTTTCGAGGATCTTGGACGAGTATTCCTGAAGTTTTTTCAGGTCGGGTCCAGCCACGAGGAACTGCACATTCGCGTTTCGAAAACCGCCGCCGGAAAACGCAGCGACCTGCTGAACCGCTGTTCTTAGCTGTAATTCGTCGGGGAATTTTTGCTTGTCGCCAAGCAGATCGCGCGTCGCCGCCATCATATTTTCCTGCGACAGATCGCGCTCTTCGATCGGGGCGAGCTTCACATAGATAGACCCGCTGTTGACCACCTGCTGTTGTCCGCCGCCGACGGTAACCAGCGTGTCGGTAACGCCCGGCATCTTTCGTATCTCGGCCGCCGCACGCTCAAACACTTGCGCAGTCGCCCCGAGGCTCGAGCCTTCTTTTGCTCGGATCGTAACTTCATACTGCGACTGATCGTCTACCGGTAGAAAGTTCTTTCCGACACCGCTCCATCCGGTCCCGGGAATACCGACGAAAAGTGGAAAGATGCTGGCGAAAACCAGGACGCACAACACGACAATCACCCATCGGTGAGCCATCGAAAAACGAAGTAGCCAGGTGTAAACGCCGTCAACGTGTCTGAACCAGCTCGTGTGTTTCGAATCATGTTCAGTATCTGGCGCAGTATTTCGAGCTTCGATCAAGTCGCCGTCTTCATCGGGATTCGGGGCGTGAGACTTTGAAATCGCAATTTCTTCTTCCCCGACAAGCTTCGACTTCGGACGCTTTATCAATCGCGCCGCGAGCATCGGCGTCAGCGTGAACGAAACAAGAAGCGAAATGCCTACGGCGAACGAAGCAGTCAAGCCGAAACTCGACATGAACCTTCCGACGATGCCTTGCATGAAGCCGATCGGAACGAACACCGCCATTAGTGACAAGGTAGTCGCAAAGACCGCCATGCCTATTTCGCGCGTGCCTTCGATCGCCGCCTGGAAAGGATCCATGCCTTTCTC
>JANMUW010000207.1:0-1862 GCA_031392105.1 Acidobacteriota bacterium
TCGCCGCTCGTCCATTCGTCCGGGAGCGCGGGCAGCAAACTGATAACCGCATCCTGCGACTGCATCAGCATCTCCGTGATCGCGGCGGTCATACCCAAGGAGCCGTCGACCTGCAGCGACTTGCCGCAGAGTGCAAACATCTGCATACAGCTTTGCTCGTTAAGATAGCCCTTAAAAATTTTGTTCGCACGGTTGCCGTCACCGAGACGTGCCCACAATGCCATCTTCCACGCCATCGAAAAACCTTTCCCGCCGTCACCGCGTTCGTTCAAAACTTTTTTGTAAGCGTCGATCAAAGCCGGCGTTCGCTTGTCCCAAAGTACGCGGCCGGGATAGAGACCGTAGAGATGCGAAAAGTGCCGGTGGTTTTTTTCCAGCGATCGCCAATCGTCAGCCCACTCTTGAAGAGAACCGTCGGACCCGATCTGCGGCGGCACAAGCTTTTCTCGATCCGCACGCACACGCTCGACCAGCGCCGAACGTTTGCCGAGTATCTCCGACGCCTTCAAATAATACCCGAACAGATCGTAAAGGATCTGCATATCGATCGATGAGCCGGAGCATATCGTCGTGCCGGGGAGTCGGCTGCCCGTCACCTCGTCAAAGTAAGGTTTGTTGCCGCCACCGTCGGGGAAATTTTCAGGCGAGGTCGATGGATTTGTGACCAGCCATTTTCCGTTCGGGTGTTTCACCAAAAAGTCGATAAAGAACTGCACCGAACCTTCGATCACCGGATAATTATCAGCAAGGAATTTCTTGTCGCGCGAATATTCGTAATGTTCCCACAGATGCGTTGAGAGCCACGCACCGCCGACGGTAAAAGTTCCCCAACTCGGCCCGTCCATCGGTGCCGCGACGCGCCAGATATCTGTGTTCTGGTGAAAGACCCAACCCTTCGCTCCGTAATGCTCGCGGGCGACTTGCGAACCCTGATCTGTCAGTTCACCGATCATTTTGTAGAGCGGCGTACCAAGCTCCGACAGGTTCGCTGAATCTACCGCCCAGTAGTTCATCTCGGTATTTATGTTGGTTGTATATTTCGAATCCCACGCCGGATTCTGATCATCGTTCCAGATGCCTTGCAGGTTCGCCGGCTGCGTACCCGGACGTGAAGATGAGATCAAAAGGTAACGGCCGAAATTGTAAGCAAGCGCCGCGAGACTCGGGTCGGGAGATTCCCGGCCGATGTCTTTTCGTTCGTTTGTCGGCAAGAACGAATTATCTCTCGTTGGCATCGACAGCGATGCTCGATCGTAGAGCGATTTGTAATCCGACACGGCCGCGGCCTTTACCGTGTCGTATGTTTTTCCATTTACATTCCCAAGGTAGGACTCAACTCTTGCGTGCTGATCTCCGCTAACATCACGGTAGTCGACAAAATTCGTCGCCGCCGCAAAAAAGAGAGTGACCGAGTTGGCGTTCTTGACGTTGAGATCGACGCCGTTCGTCGTGACCGCACCGCCGTCGGCTACAGCTTTCAGACGCGCTTCGTATCGGAGTTTTCCGGCGATGCCGAGATAGTCTGCAGATCTTCCCGTAACCGCGAGACCGTCGCTTCCGACCGGATCCATTCGAAAATAATCTGTGCCGTAATTGGAATGCGCTTGATTACGTACGCCCCTCAAATTCGCTGTAAAGCTGATGTGTCCTGGCTTGTCCGCAGTCAATCTAACAACGATCACCTGATCCGGTGCCGAAGCAAAAACTTCGCGCTTATATCGCACACCGGCCACCGAGTATGTCGTCGTCGCTACTCCATCGCGAAGATCGAGAGATCGTCGATAACCCGATATTTCTTTGCCGTGATCAAAGAACAGGTGAAGATTTGCGAGGCTCTGATACTTTTGCTGTTCGACGGGATA
>JANMUW010000253.1:0-13154 GCA_031392105.1 Acidobacteriota bacterium
GCAACGCCCTCGGGCAGGCCGGATTAGGCGGACTGGTCCTGCTTTTCTTCATGCGCGGGATCCTGTCGCCTTTTGCACACGTTACCTTTACCGCGATGACTGGGATCGGGGTCGGCATCGCACGCGAATCGCACCGGCCATTTGTCCGGATTCTCGCGCCGCTCCTCGGCTATTTCGGTGCGGTATTTCTTCACGCCCTTTGGAACGGCATGGCGATACTCGGCGGATTCGAGTCGTTCGTGCTCGGCTACCTGTTTATCGAGATCCCGTTTTTCTTTATTTTCGTCGGGTTTGGTTTATACGTCATGCACCGGCAGAACAAGATTCTGAAGGATATGCTGGCGATCGACATTGCCCGCGGTTTGATCCCGAAGGAACATGGCGAAACCGCAGTCTCGGCTTTTAAGAGTTCGGCCTGGTTGATTGGCGGTCTTTTCAGTGGAAAGTTCCGTGCTCGAAGCCGGTATCTCCGGGCGATCGGTAAGTTGGGCCTCAGCTACTGGCATATCCAGCGTGCGACCGCCGCCCAGGGCCAGACCGGGAGCTTTCAGCAGAATCCGATCCTGCGGGAAGAAGTATTGAAATGGCGCGATCAGGTGTGACGAGACAGGAGACAGGAGACGGGAGACGGGAGACAGGAGACAGGAGACAGGAGACAGGAGATAGAATCCAGCCGACCATGATAGTTTTCTTGTCGCTGAAGGGACACAGATAATAGCCTGGGGAGAGCGAGCTAAGCGAAGCATAACCCAAGGTATCGTTGCAAAGTAGGATCGTCCATGAAGGGGCTTAACAATTGCTCCGCATCAATACTCGGTCGGATCGCGAAGCATTAAACAGAAAAGCAGAAGGCTGGATACCTCCTGCTTTCTGATTCTGGTAGGCCGTGCAGGGATTGAACCTGCGACCCACGGATTAAGAGTCCGTTGCTCTACCAACTGAGCTAACGACCCAGAAGTTAAGTAAAGGATTATAGCAACAGCCTTATGAAAAAGTGAAAAGGTGAAAACGCGAAAATGCGAAACCCAGGCCACAACGGTTATTTCGCGCAACTTTTTCACGTTCTCACCTTTTCACCATTACACTTTAGGTAGATGAAAGAGTGCCCTAAATGCGATCTGTGCTTTTCCGACGACGTCGCCACGTGTCCTGACGATGCGACGCCGACGCGATTCTCGATGCCGGGGGGGCAAATTCTCGCTGATCGATATCGGCTCGAAAAGCGTATCGGCAAAGGCGCGATGGGGCAGGTATATCTCGCGAGCGATACAAAATTTGCCTCCCGCAAAGTCGCCGTCAAAACTGTTCGCCAGGACATTCTCAGTAGCGACAATCTGCAGGAAGGCGAGGCCATAGCCCGGTTTGAACGCGAAGCTCAGGCCGCGGCTTCGATACAACATCCGAACACTGTCAGCGTCACAGATTTTGGTGAATCGACCGACGGAGTCTTCTATCTCGTCATGGAGTATGTCGAGGGCGAGACGCTTCATAAACTCTTGAGACGCGAAGGCACGCTGCCGGTAAAACGAGCCGTTCGATTGCTCCGACAGATCGCCGACGGTGTCGAAGCGGCGCATGACATCGGTATTCTTCACCGCGATCTTAAACCAGCGAACATTTTTCTGATGCAGACCGGCAAAGGTTCCGGCGATGGGTTCATCAAGGTCGGAGACTTCGGACTTGCTAAGATCGTCAGCCAGACAATGACCGATTTCGATTCCCATGCCGGCCCGGCTTCGCGTGGGATCATCGGCACACCGGAGTTCATGTCGCCGGAGCAAATGCAGCCCGAGGTCGGCGTCGATGCGCGGGCCGACATCTACGCTCTCGGGACTATTGCGTACCTGATGCTCGGAGGCAAGACCCCGTTTGTCGGCGACATGATGCAGCTTGTGATGCAGAAAATAATGCACAAGCCGCCACCGCTCTCGTCTCTCCGTTCGGACATACCGGCCCACGTCGAGCGTGTAATTATGCGATCCCTCGAGATTGACGCTGCCGCGAGGCCGGCGACCGTTTCGGACTGGATCGACCAACTCGAAGAAGCTTCTCAGGACATCGAAGAAGGACAACGATCAGGCAAATCACGGCTTGTAATAATGGCACCAGTCGGAGCCGAGGTCTATGTCGACGACGAGCGTAAGGGGAGCGTCGGCGGGTCCGGCCGAGTCGTCCTCAGCGACGTTCCCGCCGGCAAGCACGTACTTCGCGTTTCGAAACCCGGTGAAAAAGATGATGAACGTGTCATCGAGATACGGGAAGGCGCGGGTGAGCAGGTAATTCAGGCCCAACTGCGAACTTGGCGCCAGCAAGGGAGTCAGCCGACGCCTTCGCAGGGCAGCGCAAGCAGCGGAGTTCATTCGAGCCTGATGCCCGGCATTGTCGCCTGTACGAGCTGTCATTCGAGGTTTGCCGAAGGCGTGAAATTTTGCGGACGTTGCGGAGGACGTTCCTTTGTACTTGTCAGTGCGGGCGAATCTACAAACATGTTTCCTTGCCCGAGGTGCTCAGCACCGCTGCCCGAGAACTCTAAGTTTTGTGGAAGATGCGGTCTAAATATGGCGCCCAAACCAAGTTCATCCGGATCGACGGCAGCCCCTGCCTCATTGCCGCCACAGGCTGAGCGAGTTTGTCGCCGGTGTGGCGGAGCGTACCCGCCGCATATTCGATTTTGCGGACGATGCGGGCACGGCATGAGTTAGCAGGCCCGCCCGCTGACAACTTTCCGGCGATACGCTTATAATATCTGGAACCGAGATTCGGAGCCGATTGTTTCCGACAAAATCCTGAATGAAAATTTGCCCGACTTGCCGCAGGACTTACGCCGACGACGGTCTTAACTTTTGTCTCGAGGACGGGTCTGTCTTGACCTTCGCACCTGCGGATGGAGCACCCACGGTAGTGATGGAGCATCCGCGCACGACGGATCCGACACCGTCGGCATGGCAGCCGCAGAATCCGCCCGCGCAATCGATGCAGCCAAAAAAGAGATCCTCGAAAGCGTGGGTGTGGGTCGTGGGTATCTTTGCCGTCCTGATCCTCGTCTGCGGCGGTGGATTTGTCGGGTTTTTCTTGTACTTCGCGTCAGGTACAAACTCGAACTCGGTGGCTAATAAGGGGACGAACAATTCGTCGACGGCGACAAAGGCGAATACGTTTACACGAACAACGCCTACACCGCCCGCGCCTGAAAAAGGTGAGCCAAAAGAAGTCGATCTTTCCGGCTGGGTAGAAGAACCTACTGCGTTCCTTGAAACTGATTTCACTGACGGAGAATTCTTGATGACATCCAAACAAAAGGGATACTACTATGTTCTCGTCGCCAAGGATGCTGAGGTTTCAGATGCCGGTGTTGCTCGGGTTACTCTTCGCAATGTGGACGACGCAGATGCGGACATGGGTTACGGCCTTATATTTCACAGCGACATGACACCGCTGACGAACGACTATGCGTTTCTTATCGACACAAAAAAGAAGAAGTATAGAGTCGTTCGTCACGAAGCTCAGCAGGAAAAAATCCTGACCGGCTGGACCAGTTCAAGTTTCATAAGAGAGGGAAGCGATCTAAACTTGCTTGAGGCTCGCGACAGCGGCGAAAAGATCGAGCTGTACATAAACGGCCAGCTCGCCAATACGATCGTCAACAAGCAGGGGCCGAAGGGCGGCGTGCCGGGATTGTATGTTGGAGACGGAGCGAAGATCGGATTTAGAAAACTCGAGGTCGTGAAGTAACATCCTTTTATGAAGCGGTGTCTTAAGTGCGGCCAAACCTACAGCGATGAAACGTTGAATTTCTGCCTGAACGACGGCGAGCTTCTCATCCACCAGACCGGATACGAACCGCCCCCCACGATTTTCGCCGACGACTCTCCGCCGACCCTTTTGATGAACCAGCCGCGGGTCACGAACCCGATCGACTGGGCCCAATCTTCACTTGCTCATCCGCAAGGGGCGACGCCCGCCGCACCTAATCAGCAATATGGAATTGCGGCATACGGAGTCCCGCGTGACCAGACACTGGCGACCATCTCGCTTGTCATGGGCATCATTTCGGTTTTTCTCGTATGCTGTGCGGGCGGAATATTGTTGGGGCTTCCGGCGGCGATAGTTGGATTTATCGCGATGCGAAACGTCGAGACCAATCCGGACAAATACAGCGGACGCGGTATGGCGATCGGAGGAATGGTCTTGGGGATTGTTACATTCTTTGCTTCGGTTCTCATGCTGATCTTCGGCCAGTTGTCGTGATATTGGCGATGCCTCTATACTCTTAGCTAATGCGCGTAACGCTCCATGTAGTCGCGGGACCTCAGACTGGACGCGACTTCACATTCGACCAACACGATACGTTCATGATCGGGCGAAGCGAGGACGCGCAGTTTTGCCTCCCACAGGATCGTTTCTTTTCGAGGCATCATTGCATCCTCGAAATTGCTCCGCCGCAATGTTTCCTTCGCGATCTCGGTTCAACCAACGGCACATTTGTAAACGGAATTCGGGTCGAGACAGCTCACCTGAAACACGGAGACCGGATCCAGGGCGGCGAGACCGTTCTGGAAGTCGAAGTGGCCGCCGATCCGTCCGAGTTCTTTCAGCACATACCCGGTTCCGGTGAACGGACCGAGCCGTCGATCATCACCATTGCATGTTTGAATTGCGGCGTGCCCGCGCAGGCGGAGGCTTCGAGGCCCGATGCGAAACTCTCGTACGTTTGCGACGATTGTCGTGAAAAGCTTCGGAAGAATCCGCAACCCATCCCGAACTATCAAATGCTTCGCGTGTTGGGGCAGGGAGGAATGGGAAGTGTCATGCTCGCTCGCTCGGTCCTCGACGGCCGTGCGGTCGCGATCAAGACGCTGCTCCCCGAAGTTGCCGTCAGCGAGCAGTCGCTGAAACGGTTCATGCGGGAGATCGAAGTTTCCTCATCGCTGCAGCATCCGAATATAGTCAGCTACATCGAGCACGGGAGTCACAACGGCATCGTGTATCTCGTCACCGAATACGTCACCGGGATGGACGCTTCGAAACTCGCCAAGCACCGCGGCGGGAAACTTAATTACAAGGAAGTCGTCAGGATCATCGAGCAGACGCTTGCCGCGCTCGAGTTTGCTCATCGGAAGGGATTTGTGCATCGCGATATTAAGGAGCAGAACATCCTGGTAGATGGAGACTATCCTAACTACCTCGCGAAGCTTACGGATTTCGGTCTTTCGAAAAGCTATAAGCAGACAGGTATGAGCGGCGTAACGATGGTTGGCGATGTGGCCGGCACAATTGCCTACATGCCGCCCGAGCAGGTCCGCGATTTCAAGGAAGTGCGTCCGCCATCGGACATCTATGCTATCGGCATGACGGCGTATAGTCTTTTGACCGGAGCGCACGCTCTCGATATCAGCCCCAAAGCCGGTGTCTCGGAAACCGTAAAAGCGATTTTCGAGAAACCGATAGTTCCGATCTCAAGCCGTGTCGCTGATGTTCCAACCCGCGTGTCCACGGTTTTCGAAATGGCCCTGGCAAAACAGGTCGACCGCAGATGGCGAACCGCGGGTGAGATGCGCGAGGCTTTGCTAAGCGCTGTTCAGGGAACCTAATCCTTCATCTTGAGTTGCGATGGTTCTCGCTGCCAGTATCAAACCGATCAGTATCCAAAGGTGTCTCGCTTCTTCGAACGATCCGGTCAGGCCGTCGTAGACAAACGCTGCGAGAAAAGCGATCGCGAACGCCCGGGGTACATACTCTGCGTCGCTGGCTGCCCGCTTTGAGAATCCCGCCCGTATCGTCACGATCACGATTCCGAGTATCCCGACAAGGCCTATTATCCCGGATTGCGCCGCCACGCTTAGAAACGTATTGTGAGCATCCGTCAAAAGACTCCACGTTCCGTCCGAGTTTTGGAATGTGACATTCGCGATGCCAGTGCCGAGCCCTTTACCGGTCAGCGGGGCGTCGATGAAAGTTTTTAGCGCGTCGCTCCAAACAAGGAACCGGGATGATGGGATGACACCGGGTTGGAGTGAAAGCGAGACCGGGGCAATCATAAGGAACGCGATTGCCACTGCTGCCGCGAAGATCAGTGACGTACTGCCGACCGTTTTATTTGACGACGTAGTCCATAACCAGAGTCCGATGGCCAGAGCCATGCCACCAAGGGCGATCGAAACAGTGAAGATCGCGGCGACACCGATCGCGATCGTGATCGAAGCAGCCGGGCCTTTTCCGATCCATCTCATCTTTGCCGCGAGCAGGCCGAATATGAGTGTGACGGTCAGGTAGTTGCAAAACATGCTGGCCGAAACGAACGTCGAACTGATTCGGGGAAAATCACCGACTGGTACGGCGCCATAGTGGTACGTGAGGTCTGGAAGCAGGGAACTCTCAGGCACGATGTAAAAAAGAATGATTCCGACGAAAGCCGCGATAAGTGGAACGATCGCCCCTGCCAACCACGCAAGTACCGAAAGCCTAAGCCGGTCAGCCGTCGTTACGACGGTCGAGGCCATGACGGCGAGAAGGATCAGGTAACCGGTACCTGCGAGCCTGACAAAACTGAGTCGCGGGTTGACGGAAAGAATTGACGAGATGAGCAGAGCGACGAAGTAGAAAGCAAACGCTAGAAATTCTATCCTCCATCCGAAACGGTAGGCGCCGCCGGCGATGGCCAGTATCCAGCAAACAAAAACGATTGGAAATATCACGTCGGTCAGGGTCAAGCTTGCAAAGGCCGACCCGATCGATGGCTTCATGAAGCCGAGAGAAAAGACCAGGAGGAGAAAAAGCCCAAAAACGATTCGTCCGCTTCCTGTGTGGTCTTGCGACATTGTCAAAGTGTCTTCGTGATCTTTGCGAGAGAGCGAGGCTCATCCGGATCGAGGCCTTTCGCTTCCGAAAGATGTGCGGCGAAAAGTTGGGCCGGTACGATGAAGGGTATCGGCGACAAGAATTCGTCGATCTCCGCCGGCAGTTTTATGGTGTGGGTGGCGAGAGCCGCCACTTCGTCGTCGTTCGTGATCGACAGCGAGTCGGCGTTCAATTCGTGGAGCCGATTGAGTAGATCCACGCTGCTCTGTTTCGTGACGCCCTGCGGGGCAAATAGGATGACCGGAAACCGGCGCTCGATTATCGCGAGCGGGCCATGAAAGAAATCTGCGGACGAAAATCTTTCTGCTACGACGTAGCATGTCTCCATCAATTTAAGCGCGAGCTCGTACGAGTTTCCATAGTTCATTCCCCGACCGACGACCACGCAGTTCTCCATGAATACATAACGTTGAACCATCTCTTTAACTTTTTCTTCAAGTTCAAGTGCTTTCTGAGTGAATGCAGGGATCTTGTGAAGTTCAAGTCGTTTATCACCTATTGCATTCGCCAGCATGTAAAAATGCAGCATCTGGCCGGTGTATGTCTTTGTAGCCGCGACGCTCTTCTCGCGCCCGGCGTGGATCAGCAAAGTTTCGTCTGCGATCTTGGCCATCGATGACTCGCTCTCGTTCGTGATCGCAATGGTGAATGCTCCGAACGATTTCGCCTGATCCAAGACATGATTGATATCGACGCCCTCGCCGGACTGCGAAACGCCGATGACCACCGCTCGCTTCAGCCGGAGTTTTGCGTTGTAGAGTGTGAAGACCGATGGGGCCGATAGCGAAACGGGGATCCCGGTCGTCACCTCGAGAAGGTATCGGCCAAACAGAGCTGCGTTATCGGAACTTCCACGGGCGACCAGGATGATCAGATCGATATCTTTCTGGCGAAGAAAATCGCCCAGCTTTATGAATTTCTCGCGCTCAGCCGCGATCGTGCGTTCGAGCACCTCAGGTTGCTCGGCGATCTCTTGAAGCATTAAGGACATAAAATAGGTGAAGTAGAAAAGACGGCAAATGATAACATCCGCTCACCGATAGTTCGAATTCTGCTACGAGATTAGGTCCGAATTGCGTGTAGAAAGCACTCTCTGGCAAAGCTGGTCATTCTTAGTCGGACGCACCTTCTATCTGCTGCGACGCCTTCTTCGACATCTCCTTCAGCACCGAATTGATCGCTCCTCCGAGTAACAATGCGAGGCCGGTAATGTACATCCAGAGCATCAGGATAATAACCGCACCGAGCGAGCCGTACGCCTTGTTGTAAGAATTAAAATACTGGAGATACAAGCGGAACAAACCGCTGAAAAGGATCCATACAAATACGGCGGTGACCGCGCCGGGGCTTATCCAGACCCAATGGAATTTATCGAAACAGGGGATCCAGCTAAAGACCACAGCCGTCGTTAACAGCAGCACCATCAGGATCGTCGCCCACTGGATCGTCGTCAGAATCCATGCAGAGCTTGTTTCAAAACCCAACCCGGCAAGCGAAACCTTTACGAGCGACCAGCCCGCCGTAACGCCTGCCAGCACGATCGCTATGACGACGATGAAGAGTAGAGTCAGCGCGACCGACTGCAGTTTGGTATTCCAAAATGCCCGGGTCTCTCTTAGTTCATAAACCCGATTGAGCGCGGTGCGAATGCTATCGACACCCGCCGACGCGGACCACAGAGTCACAAGCAAGCCGATCGTTAGCTTTCCGCCGGAGCTGGTTTCGATTATCTCGTCCATCGTCGTGTGGACCAGCTTATATGCGCTTCCCGGCATGATCTGCGCGAGATAGCGGTACAACTCATCGCGAAGCTCATCTGTCGAATCGAGCACGAGGCCGAAGAGACTGATAAGGAATAGAAGCAATGGGAAGAAAGCGAAAGAGAAGTAGAACGCGACTTGAGCGGCGCTGCTAAGCACATCGGTCTCAAAGAACTTGTTATAGAGTTCCTTGAAAAAAGTCTTCCACTCGAAATTCGAAAGAAAAGCCATTGGGTTTGATTATCGAATTTCGGCCAGCTCGTGGCAACAACTTTCCTATTCAGCTCCGCTCTTGTACACGCGGGGTACGCGGCGATTGATGCCGCACGTTATTTCGTATGAGATCGTATCAGTCGCTCGGGCGAGATCCTCTGCTGTCACACTCATTCCATCCTGCTCTCCGATCAAGGTGACTTCGTCGCCGAGTTGGATATCAACGACGCCCGTTACGTCGAGAGTGGTCCAATCCATCGAGACCCGGCCGACGACGGGAACATAGGTGCCGCGGACGATCGCCCGGCTGGCGTTCGAAAGCGTGCGGCTATAACCATCCTGATAGCCGATCGGAATCGTCGCGATGAGAGTATCGGAATTCGTTATGAACGTCCGGCCGTAACCGATCGTTTCGCCTGCCGGGACGGTTTTTAAAAAGGCGATACGCGAGTGCAAAGCCATCACGGGCTTCAGCTCGGGTTTGTCGATTCCGTCCGGCAGGACGTCGCCGCCAAGCCCGTAGAGGACTCCTCCGAGTCTGACAAGATTGCTTCTCGATGCGGGGTGTGCGATCGCACCTGGCGAGTTCGCGAGATCGAGGTAGGCGGGCGAGAAGCCTTTGTCTCGGAATATCGCGACGGCCGAATTAAATCTTTCGATCTGGAGATTAGTGAAATCGTTCTGCCCGAGATCGTCTGCCGATGCGAAATGAGTCATCACGCCCTCGAGTCGCAGGTGAGTCTTGGATCTCAGTTGCTCAGCGAACTCGCGAACGTCGTCGAACCGAACGCCGACACGTCCCATTCCGGTGTCGATCTTCACGTGGATCGACACGTCCGTGCCGCGTCGCTCAGCGGCCTCATTCAATATCGCTGCCTTCTCGATTTGAAAGATGACCGGCGTAAGGCCGTAATTCAAGACCGCTGTTTCCTGGCCGTCCCAGAATCCTCCGAGACAAAGGATCAGTTTTCGAATGCCGGCCTTCCGAAGTTCGACGCCTTCTTCAGGAAGGGCAACTCCAAACCAATCGACACCTTCCGCTTCGAGTCGTTTCGCGCACTCGAGAGCCCCGTGACCGTAGGCGTCGGCCTTTACCACCGCCATGTATTTCGTCTCGGGCCCGATAAAGGTTTTGGCCGAGTGGAAATTGAACGCAAGGTTATCGAGGTCGATCTCGGCCCATGTTGGCCGCTGCGAAATGATTTCGGTCATCAAGAAAGTTAGTGATTTCGTGTGATCCTTCGTCTTAACTGTCGCGCCGCAGACCCTTCAAGGGAAGCATTCACTAAGCTAAAGAATCACTTTCACATTGTTTGGAGTTTAGATTAACTGTCTCGCCCACGACCCCTAAAGTAAACTCTACAGCGGTATATTGCCGTGCTTCTTGGGCGGATTGGTGTCACGCTTATTTTGCAATAATGAAAGGGCTCTGATCAGCTTTGGCCGCGTGAATGCGGGCTCAATGATCTCGTCTACGAATCCACGTTCAGCCGCCACATACGGATTTGCGAACTTCTCATTGAACTCGTCTACGATTCGCTGGCGATTTTCTTCCGGGTTAGTAGTATCGGCTAGTTCCTTTCGATAAAGAATTCCGACGGCACCCTCGGCCCCCATTACAGCGATCTCAGCCGTTGGATATGCGAAGTTAATATCCGTGCGGATGTGTTTCGAAGCCATCACGCAATACGCGCCGCCATACGCCTTTCGCGTTATCACCGTGATCTTCGGCACCGTGGCCTCCGCAAAGGCGTAGAGCAGTTTTGCGCCGTGGCGGATGATACCAAGATGTTCCTGATTCACACCCGGTAGAAATCCGGGGACGTCCTCAAAGGTTATCAGTGGAATATTGAAGCAGTCGCAGAACCGGACGAAGCGTGCTGCCTTTACCGATGCGTCAATGTCGAGAACTCCCGCCAGGAAGGCCGGCTGATTTGCGACGATGCCCACTGAGTATCCCCCGAGCCGCGCAAAACCAATGACGATGTTCGGAGCATAGTGCTCCTGCACCTCGAAGAAATATCCTTCGTCGACAACCGGCCGGATAATATCGCGAATGTCGTACGGCTGGTTGGAGAGCTCCGGGACTACGGAGTTCAAAGCTAATTCAGTTCTGTTTGATGGATCGGTTGTCGGAACGAACGGCGGATTGTCCATGTTGTTCGACGGCATGAACGATAACAACTCGCGCGTTATCCGGAGCGCGTGTTGATCCGAATCTGCGGCGAAGTGAGCAACTCCTGACTTGGCGTTGTGCGTCATCGCTCCGCCGAGCTCATCCTTTGTCACCTCTTCATGCGTCACCGTCTTGATAACGTCCGGACCGGTGATGAACATGTACGATGTGTTTTTGACCATCACGTTGAAATCGGTGATCGCAGGCGAGTAGACTGCTCCGCCGGCACAAGGTCCGAGAATGCAGCTGATCTGCGGAATAACTCCGCTCGCAAGTGTGTTCCTTAAAAAGATATCGGCATAGCCGCCCAGGCTGACGACACCTTCCTGAATCCTCGCCCCACCCGAATCATTTAACCCGATAACCGGCGCCCCAGTCTTCATCGCGAGGTCCATGATCTTGCAGATCTTTTGCGCGTGGGTTTCCGAAAGCGATCCACCGAAGATTGTGAAGTCCTGGGCAAAGATGAAAACCTCGCGGCCATCCACCAACCCATGACCGGTAACGACACCGTCGCCAAGAAACTTCTGGTTCTCCAATCCGAAGTCCGTCGACCGATGGACAACGAACTTGTCGAACTCTTCGAAGCTGCCTTCATCGAGGAAGAAGTCGATTCGCTCACGGGCGGTCAACTTGCCGCCCGCCTTTTGCTTTTCGATCCTGGCGGAGCCGCCGCCTTCTTCTGCGAGGAGTGATTTCTCTTTTAGCAGCTCTATTTTATTCATCGGACGCGTTTCAGGTTTCATAACGATCGGGAAGTGTTACGACATTTTAACGTAAATCCCCTTGCAAGCAATGTTGTAGGCATTTTGGGCGGGCGGTGTAATTTTCAATTCGGATCTCTTCGCGTCTTAGCGTCTTTGCGGGAACACCGGCTCTCGGCGACTTGAACGATGGTTTCCCGCAAAGTCGCTAAGCAGCAAAGTGCCAGCTGTTCTTATTTTGTTCAATCTGGCTCACCAACGTAATTTGGCCGCGTTGCTCTTGGCCGGACGGATGATTAAACTAGCTCGATGCCGGGAATGGTTCAAATAGCTAGCCGCGACAATGCGCGCGTAAAAGATGCAAAACGAGTTCGGGACGGAAAAGATCGTGACATGATCTTTATCGAAGGTGTTCGGATTGTCGAAGAAGCCATCCGGTCGCAGATTCCGATCGACTGCTTGTTTGTATCGAATGACGGTTTGGCCCGAGGGCGCGAGCTGATCGATTCTGCCGCCGTCAGTGAGATCTATCACGTCACCGATCCTGTATTCCGTTCGATGGCCGACACCGTTAGCTCGCAAGGGATGATCGCAATTGCTCGACGGCCGTGTGCAGGTCGGGAACAGTTAGATAAGCGATTGCCGGCCGCGACGGTTCCGTTGGTGGTGTTCCTGCACGAAACGAATAACCCGTCGAATCTTGGAGCCGTCATTCGAGCCGCAGAAGCGGCTGGGGCCGCGGGCTTGATCGTCTCAACTGGTTCAGCCGACGCGTTCTCGTCAAAGGCGGTTCGGGCGGCGATGGGTTCCAGCTTTCGATTACCGATATGGACGGAGGTCGAATTGGGTGACGCGATTCAATGGGCCGCCGCTAATGATCTTCAAACTGTCGCGACGGAGACTGGCGCGAAAACGGCTTACACAGATGTTGATTGGACACGTCCGCGGATGATCCTTCTCGGTTCGGAAGCTCACGGCTTACCTGCGGCTGTGATTCAGATGGTCGATGAAATGATTCGTATACCGATGGAGGAGTCGGTGGAAAGCCTCAACCTCGCCGTCGCGTGCGGAATCATCCTTTTCGAAGCGCGACGGCAAAACTCTGCGCGTTAGCGAAGGGGTTGAGCCGGAGTTGATGTGTTTGTGTTCGCCGGGGTGGTGGAGCCTGCGGTCGCTATATCCCTGGTGAAACTCTCGGTTGCCTGCGGACTTTCAATAATCGCAAGGGCCATTGATATCTCAGTCGAAAGCGTTTTTGCGTTGTTCGGGTCTGCGGTTGCCAATCGATTCCGGGCTTCATTAAAAGCACGCTTGGCCTCCCAATATTTTCCCGTCAACATAAATGCGCGGCCAAGCCAGAAATAATCACCAACGTCTTCTGCGCTAGCGGCATTCGCGTTGATATAGCCCGCAGGATCTTTGTCGACTATACGGCGGGTCTCT
>JANMUW010000266.1:0-6214 GCA_031392105.1 Acidobacteriota bacterium
CGCAGCATCAGCCACGTCTCTTCTGTCGGCAAAAGCCTCTGGTCGAGCATCCGCACTCCTTCGTCTGTCCATTCGACCGGAATAATATTTAGTTTCATGCGTTGTCAGTCGTCACTTATCACTTATCACTTATCACTTATCACTTATCACTTATCAGTTATTTCGAAAAATGGATTATAGCAACTCGCTTCGAAATAGGTGAAAGGTGAGAGGTGATAGGTGAAAAGTTACGACAGCGGGCCGTGGAAGAAAAATCTGAAACAAATTGAGGTTGAATACGCGTTTCAGGTGAGGCTATGAAACTCGAAAACATACTTGATGGAATTCACGTATCGGTCACACGCCGCCGGTCGCTGCAGTTGTTTGCGGCATTTACTCGTGTACTTTGATCGGCCCCTAATCGTCGAATCCAACCGCTTATGAGTTGCCTCCGGCTTCAGCCGGAGGCAGCCGTAGCTTTATGAACCGGCTTCAGCCAAACTCCCGACTGAACTTTGCAGCATTCGGCTAAAGCCGAATCTTTTCTTGCCGATGACCTCCGGGTTAAGCCGGAGGCAACTCCTTAGAGCTTCGAACCAGGCAGATCCTCGAGGAATTCATGGGAAGCGAGAAGGCATGCCCGTTGCCGACCGAGTCATTGCTGCCGGCTTCCTGGTTTGCCTCGAACAACCGCTTGCTTTATAGTTTTCCGATACTCAATCCATCAGATGGCCGACGTTTCTACCGAATCAATGCAACAAGCAGTTCTAACCAAGGTCGCAGGGCCTTTTCGCGCAAGCTTCGCCGAAATCGAGAATCTTCCCGCGCCGATCCGAGCACTGGATCGCATTTCAAAAAATTATTACTGGTCGTGGCAGCCCGAAGGCACCGCCCTGTTTCGCGAACTTGAGCCCGACCTCTGGATCAAGTATGAACAGAATCCGCGTCTCCTGCTGGAGAATGTTCGTGAGCTGCGGCTGTTGGAAAAAGCGGCGGATGAGGAGTACGTCCAAAAGGTTGAAGACTTCGCCGCACAGTTCGACTCATACATGTTCACCCAGAGCGGTGGATCTGACGTTGCGTACTTCTGCGCCGAATACGGGGTTCACAATTCCCTGCCGAACTATTCCGGCGGCCTTGGCATACTTGCGGGCGATCATCTCAAATCCGCGAGCGATCTGAACATCCCTCTCGTCGCTGTCGGGTTGCTCTATCGATACGGATACTTTCGTCAGCGCATCTCGCATGACGGTTGGCAAGAGGAACGTTACGCCGACGTTTTCGAATCTGAACTTGCGGTGACGCCTGTTGTCGATGAGTCGGGCGAGCGGGTGACCGTCATGGTCCATATCCGCGGACGCGAGGTGCATGCCCAGGCCTGGCTCGCACGAATTGGAAGGATCTATCTTTACCTGCTCGACACGAACATATCGCAAAATATCGAGATCGACCGTCTGATCACCGGGCACCTTTACGGCGGCAGTACCGAGACGCGTATCGTGCAGGAAAAGGTTCTAGGCATCGGCGGAGTTCGCCTCTTGCGAAAGCTTGGCCTTGCGCCGTCAGTGTTTCATCTGAACGAGGGACACTCGGCGTTTCTGACGCTCGAACTGGCCCGGGAATTTATCTCTGCGAATCCAGCCGCTTCGTTTGGCGAAGCAAAAGACGCGGTCCGTTCGCAGTGCGTATTTACAACTCACACACCCGTCTCGGCAGGAAACGATGCGTTTTCAACCGACGAGCTTCGCGAGTGCTTTGACGCAAACTTTATTGCGAGCCTGAAATTATCCGAAGACGGTTTCTTTGATCTCGGCCGCATCGACACGGGCGATGATGCGGAACCGTTCGGGATGACACCATTCGCTCTTCGCATGTGTCGCTCCGCCAACGGAGTCAGTGAGAAGCATGGCGAGGTTTCGCGCGAGTTATGGCTGCGCATGTTCTCTGAGAATGCTGAGCCTAACGACGTACCTATAACTCATGTCACGAACGGTGTGCACGCTCCGACTTGGATCGCTTCTCCATTTCAAGACCTGTTCGAACGATTCGTCGGCGGTAACTGGCGCGATCAGGTTCTAGATACGACTGGGTGGGCGGCGGCGATCGATCGGATCCCGGATTCGGATATCTGGCAAACACACCTGCTGCTGAAAAATCTGCTTATCGCTTTCATTCGCGAACGAACGACGGCAAAAGAGATCGGGGCGCAGGATACGATTCACGAACACATCGATACGAAAAAGCTGCTTTCCCCGAACGTGCTGACCATTGGCTTTGCTCGCCGTGTCGCGGCATACAAACGATGGAATTTACTGTTGTCAGATCTTGACCGACTTCTGAAGATAGTCGACCACGCAGACCGGCCGGTACAGTTTGTCTTTGCCGGAAAAGCTCATCCGCAGGACCGAACCGCGAAACAGATCCTGCAGGAGCTGATGAGCATTAATCACGACTCGAACTGGCAGCACCGTGCCGTTTTCATCGAAGACTACGATCAGGAAGTAGCTCGATATCTTGTCCACGGCGTCGATGTCTGGATGAATGTTCCGCGGCGGCCACTGGAAGCCAGCGGCACCAGCGGAATGAAAGCGGCAATGAATGGCGTGCTGAATTTTTCGATCCTCGACGGATGGTGGATCGAAGGTTATAACGGCGAGAACGGATTCGAGATCGGCGATCTTAGCGAAGCCGATGAGACTACGGCCGACGCCGAAGACGCCGAATCGCTCTACTCGACCTTGGAAAACCAGATAATTCCCACCTTTTATGATATAGATGATGCGGGCATTCCAACCGCCTGGGTCCGGCGAATGAAGAACGCGATCGCGACCTTGACTCCACAGTTCTCGAGCGACCGGATGGTGCGGGAATACGTTGAGAGGATCTACCAAAGTGGTAAACGGTAAGTGCTAAGTGGTAAGTTCGTTCGGCGGACGAACTTACCACTAACCGTTTAGCACTTACCACTAATAACATGACAAACACAGAATTCCGGACCGGCGTTATCAAACCCGTGGAATGCGTCAAAGAAGGCTTTGAGCTGATCAAAAAGGATTACTGGATCCTCTTCGCGATCCTGCTCGTCGGAGCATTGATCGGCGGCTTTACGATGTACATCCTCGGCGGAGCAATGTTCTGCGGGATCTTCCTGGCTTACATCAAAGCGATCGATGGCAAACCGGTCGTCTTCGACGATCTTTGGAAAGGAATGAACTTCTTCGCGCCTGGTCTGGCCGTCGTCCTGATAATGATCGTGCCTGTCTTCGCTTACTATATTTTTGCGTATGTGACATTGTTTGCGGCGATCTTCGGCGGAGCTCAGGCTGGTGAAGCAGGAGTGGTCGGTGCTCTCGTCGTGGTTGGATTGATCGATCTAGCGGTACTGATCGCGTTGGTCTGCTTTCACACGCTTCTCACATTCGCACTTCCTCTGATAGTCGATCGAAACCTCGGAGCGATCGATGCGGTCAAAACGAGTGCGAAGGCCGTGTGGGCGAATCTCGGTGGCGTCGCCGGCCTGATCGTCGTCGACATCGGCGTCGGGCTTCTGGGCTACCTGGCTTTGTGCATCGGCATCTATTTCGTCATTCCTATTATCATTGCAGGCAACGTTGTCGCCTACAGAAGAGTCTTTCCTTCTTTGGAAATGCGGACGAACCTTAATCCTCCGCCACCCGACGCGTACAAGTGGTCCTGAAATATGCCTGCTAATTTTATCAAGGTCGAGTCGATCGACGGTCTCGATCGACTGTTTGAGCAATCGTTCGAACGGCCGGTCGTACTTTTAAAACACAGCACGACATGCGGAATAAGCTCCGGTGTGTACCGCGAGGTGGGCCTCGTCGCGTCGGACGTCAACGTAGTCGTCATCCAAACACACCGCGATATCTCTAACGCGATCGCAACGCGGACCGGTGTTCGTCACGAATCTCCGCAGGCCATCGTGCTCCGCGAAGGAAAAGCCGTCTACAACGCATCACACTACGACATTGAGGCGGAGCACATCGAGGCGAGTCTTAACGGAGATCACTCATGATCGAACCCGTTCAGATCGTAGAAGAGGGCGAGTCAGCGATATCGATCAAATGGTCGGATGATGCCGAGACGCGTTACACCGCCTACGAGCTACGGAGATCATGTCCATGCGCCGGTTGCATCAACGAATGGACCGGCGAGAAGATGCTGGATGATACGCGAGTCTCGGAAGATATTTCGTTCGAACATACCTCGATAGTCGGTCGCTACGCCCTAAACTTTCACTTCTCAGACGGTCACGATACGGGAATATTTAGTTTTGCGTTTTTGAGGAAGTTGTCGCGTTAGTGGAAAACGATTAGTGGTAAACGGTAAGTGGTAAGTGTGAGAAGCGTCTGAGACTTACCGTTTACCATTAACCGTTTAGCACTTTGTTCTTTGTTCCCGTGTGGATCGCGGCTATCCCACCCGTGAGATTCGTGAACTCAACCGAACCGAAGCCGGTCGAGGTCATTAACTCAGCCAACTTCTTCTGATCCGGAAACTTTGATACTGACTCCGGCAGATACTCATACGCACCCTGCGAACCACTCACGACGCCGCCGATGCGGGGCAAAATCTTAGTGAAATAAAAATTAAACATACCGCGAAAGCCGGGAATGACGGGGCTCGAGAACTCCAGAACTACAAGCCTTCCGCCTGGCTTCAGCATCCGGCCCAGCTCTCCCAATCCATCTTCGAAATTCGAAAGATTGCGAAGTCCGAAGGCTATCGTCACCGCGTCAAATGATGCGTCGGCGAATGGCAGACGCATCGCATCACCTTCGATGTAGGGGATCAATTCCTTAGCCTCTTTTGTCTTCCCTTTCGCGATCGCAAGCATCGGATGACAAAAGTCCGAGCCGATAACTCGCGCATTCGAGCTTCGTTTTAGCTCGAGCGACAGATCGCCCGTTCCACACGCTACGTCGAGAACGACAGCGCTCGGGTCGGCCAGGATACTGCTTAGCTTCTGACGAACAATACGTCGCCATCGCTTATCGATATTGATTGAAAGGACGTGATTGAGGAGGTCGTACTTGCCGGCGATGCCCGAGAACATCTCTCGGACGGCACGCGCGTGGGCGACTTCGTTTGCGGTTCGTTCGTTCTGCATGGGCTACTGAGCGACCGTCGCGGATCTTACAACAACCGACGCGACCGGATTCTTGGCGAGCCGATCGGCCACCCGCTGGACATCGGCAATGGTCACGTTCTGAAATGCCTGTGTATCGCCGGCGACCGTTGTGCGGTACGTATCGACATCGAGCCATTGGTCGACGAGACCCCGCTTTGAAAACTCAATAGCCGCTTCGACTCGCGATCTCGCGAATTCACTTTCCGAGATCCGTTCGCTGAATGCGATGAAAGGAAAACCTGTCGAACCCGGGACACCGAGGACTAGAACGCCAGGAAGGATACGAGCGTCGTGCACAATGGTCATCGCAGGATCTTTCTTCTGCAGACGAGCCTTCAAAATAGCTCCCAATATTAACGAGGCAGCATAATCCGGATCGTTTCGAGCTAGGCCGCGAAGCGCGAACGTAGATCGAGCCGGTGCCCCATCGAAGCCGATTTCAAGCGGCTTCACATCCGGGTCGTCCGGCTGTCGAAATGTCGATGGCACACGCTTGTCGGATTTGAGCCACGCTCCTAAGTATCGGCGTGCGGCGCGAAATCCGAGGTCGCTGTTGAAGTTTCCGCTGATCGCGACCGTCGCATTATCGGCTGAAAGAAAACGTTCTCTTGCGAACTGAAGGTCAGCGAAATCGATTCGCTGAAGCGACTCGACCGATCCCATCTGCGGGCGGCCATAGGGAAAAGTTCCGAAGAGCCGCTTCGCCGCAGCTTGATCTCCAACATATACCGGATCTTTCTCGAGTAGGATGAGCTTATCGGTGAGAGCCTTTTTTAATGCAGTGGTCGTCTCTTTATCGATCGTCGGACTTGCAACAGCCTGGGCCAGAGTCTCCAGCAGATTGATGAATTCGGAAGACTTTGCGGTGGCGTTGATTTGTATAAAGTCGTAGTTCGTTATGACTTCGACGCTGCCGCCCAAGTCCTCCGCGAAGTAGCCTTTCGCCACGGCAGTCGGAAATATGTTATCCGCGAGAAGCTGCATTACCCCTTCTTTTCCTTGTGGATCGAACGCTGCACCACTGTGTATTCGGATGCTGACTTTTACATCCGTCGCTGCCGGATCGCTCCACATCAGGACCTT
>JANMUW010000317.1:0-7867 GCA_031392105.1 Acidobacteriota bacterium
GAGCGCCACGGGTCCGCAAGTGAGCATGAGCCACACGGCCATGAACCGGATCGGCGAGCCGATCGAGATAGCCAATCTCGCCGTGTTCCTGGCGAGCGACGAGTCATCGTTCTCGACCGGCACCGAGTTCATCGCCGATGGGGGCGAGACCGCAGGGCTCATCCGTCAGTTGGGTTCGCCAGCGGAGCACGCTGTCAGGGCGGGGGAGGTAACGGCACATGTCTGATCATTTCAGTGGCCCCGCAGTGACGGGCGATCCAGCGGTGGACATCACCGATTTCTACGCGTTCCTCAGCCCGGAACGCCCCGGCAATCTTGTTTTGATCATGGACGTATTCCCGATGGCGACATCGCAGTCATTCTTTAGCGACGTTGTGACTCACCGTTTCCGCCTGCGACCCTTGCAGCAGTCGGACCGCAGCATCAAGCATAGCGTCGAGGAATTTAGCATCGATGTACGGTTCAGCGATGTACCCGGAGAGACTTCAGCTCAGAAAGCCATTGCTGTCACATCGGATGGCCGCGAAGCGAGTTTTGTTGTTGGGGAAGCGTTTGAAAAGGATGGTATGCGGATTTTCGCGGGACTGGTAAGCGATCCGTTCTTCATGGACGTAGAGGCGGCGCTTCGCACGGACATGTCGGGGAAACTCTCCTTTGACACCGCCGCTAATACTGTTGGTTTCCGGGACGTTCTGTCGATCGTTGTCGAGATCCCGCTCTCCCCAATTGTCGAATGTTTCAAGGGCGTCACGCTCGTCGGTGCAGTTGCCGAGACCCTCGTCACACGCCGCGGCAAGCCGATTCGACTCGAACGTGTCGGGCGACCGGAGATCAAGAACGTCATCATGGCAAACCCTACGCGCGATCCGCGCACAAGGGGCGTTGAACTTCGCGATCTCTACAATCGCGAAGACGCGTTTGCTCTCTCTGACGTCTACCGCCCGCTGTACGAGTCACGTCTCGATGCCAACCTAGCCTTCTTTGACGGTCTCGACGGCACGACGGCGTGGCCCGTCGCGACCGACGGGCACCATCCGTTACGCGATCTGATTGTGGACGATTTCCTGATCCTGGATCTCGCACACCCGTTCAACGCCGGAGCTTTTCTCGAGATCGAGCGCGCGCTGGTCAACGACCGGCCCCACCAGAGCTGTGGCGGTCGATGGCTCGATGACGACATTCTCGACGAGCTGCTCATGTTTGTGACTGGCGACGGACCCGAGCGATTAGGCGACGGAGTGGATGCTCCGACCAAGCCCGCAAGCTTGTCGTTTCCCTATGTGCGTGAACCTAACAATCGGACCGATCTGCCGTTACCGGCATTCTTAAGGAGTTAAATATGGATACCTTAAAAAACAAAGGCGCCGTTGTAACCGGCGCAGCATCTGGAATCGGAAAAGCAATCGCGACGGCGTTCATTGAAGCCGGCGCCAGCGTACTGCTCTGCGATCTTAATGGAAAAGCACTCGATGATGTGGCTCGCGAACTGGGCGAGCGCGCAATCGGGCGCGTCACGGACGTTTCGGACGAGACTCAGGTAGAAGGCGCGATGCGCGAAGCACGCGATGCTTTCGGGTCGTTGGATATCGTGGTGAATTGCGCGGGCCTTGCCGCGATCATGCCACTTACGGACCTGCCGGCTGAGAAGTGGAATTCCGTTTTGGCGGTGAATCTCAGCGGAGTCTTCTACGGCCTGAAGCACGGCGCGCGGATCATGCTTGAACAAGGGAGTCCGGGTGTCATCATCAACATCTCGTCGGTAAATGCACGGCAGCCTGGTGAAGGCCAAGTCGCCTACTGTTCGTCGAAGGCAGCCGTTGACATGGTTACTCGCTGCGGAGCTTTGGAGCTCAGCAGTCGCGGCATCCGTGTTGTCGGCATCGCGCCGGGTCTGGTCGAGACCGCGTTAACGAAGAACGCTGTGGATGATCCGGAGATGCGCAAGCTCTTTATGGCGATCATCCCGACGAACCGGGCGGTGGAAGCGCAGGAGATTGGTGCGGCCGCCGTATTTCTCGCGTCGGACAGCGCCAGATCGATCACTGGTGAAACCATAGCGATCGACGGCGGTTCGGCGACGCGCGGCTATCCGGCACTGCTGACCGGCTTGAAGAAGCAGCATGCAGGAACCTCGGCGCTGGAGGCCATACCATCGGTGCCGTGACTATCGAGGGAGGATCTGATCGCAATGGATATCTCGAGGAATCAACAGATGAATCAGCTTTCGATGATCGCTAGCTGCGAACACGCCCCCGCCGGCGGTCGGGGAGTTGAGTCGGCTCGGCTTCGCTGCCGACCGCCTAGCGCGCGTGCGGGACAGTTATCGCCTGGAGCGCATGGCGACCATAGCAAGTATGTCGCTCAGCTCGATGACGACGCTGGACGGTATTGCCACGCTTCGCTTGGACAGTCATTCGACCCTGCGGACCAGTTTGAGAGGTTACAACAGATGATGATAGATGCGGGACGTTATACGAGCGGGCGAATCGCCATCGCCAACCTTTCGGCTTCGATCGATAGCCTGGAGCGGCGCCGCGTCGAAGCTGCGACCTTCGAAGACCTATTAGCGCTGTCGAAGTTACTGTTTCTTCGCGGAGATTTGCTTGGTCGTATCGCAGATCACGACCGCGCGGAGCTAATCGCGACCGGGGCATCGGCAATGTCGCCCGACGCCGGGAGCGCTTTCTACATCCGCTCACGACTTGCCGAGCGCTTCCATCGGTTCGACGAAGCAAACGCGCTTCTCGATCAAGCGGTCGCATACGGGTACCCAGCGGAAGAGGTCGATCCCGAACGGGCGGCCCTACTACACGCGACAGGCCGATACGATGAAGCCCGAGTTCTCCGGGAACGACTTGCGCAGGAGAGCCCTGGAATCCACACACTGGGGGCGCTCGGGTCACTACTTGCGGAAAGCGGGCAATGGGCAGCGGCGGAAATGACGTATGAGGCCGCGATCGATGCGGACGAAGGAACATCGCCAATACCGTGCGGTCAGTTGCTCTTCGAATGGGGAGTGAGCGCGATGCGTCGTGGCGATCTCGATCGTGCGGAGACGATCTTCACGGAGCTCGACGCGATACTGCCGCAGCATGTTCCAGGACGGGGCCACCGCGCCGAGGTGGCGCTCGCACGCGGACAGTTGGACGTCGCTGCGGCTCTCATCACACCGCTCCTCGAAATCGCCGACGATCCTGAATATCGTGCGATCTATGCGGAGATTCTCGCGGCCAATGGTGATGCAAAAGGTACGAGTGAAGCGGAACGTGCAGCAGCGGGCTATGAGCGGTTGCTGGAGCGAAGGCCGGAAGCCTATGCCGACCACGCGGCAGCCTTTTACATGGGTATTGGCAACCGGCCGCAGCGGGCGGTCGAGCTGTCCAGAGCAAACCGAAAACTCCGTGACACACCGCGAGCGCGCGGTCTTTTGGCAAAGGCGCTTAAGCGTGCAGCAGAATTCAATATGGGTCGATTGCTTGCCGATCAAGAAAGGGTTCTGGCATGACGGTCGCATTCGCAGCGATCTTCGCCGGCTTCGTGCATGTGCTCTCCGGCCCCGATCACCTTGCGGCGATCGCTCCGTATGCCGTCGGTCGTAAGGGCAGGGCGTGGCGCATCGGCTTCCGCTGGGGAGTTGGCCACACCTTGGGCGTGATCGGCGTCGGCGCACTCGCGTTGCTGTTGCGCGATGCGTTCTCTCTCGAACCGATTTCGATCTGGGGCGAGCGGTTTGTCGGCCTTGTCTTGCTGTGCATTGGAATAAAAGGTATCAGCGTCGTGCTCTTTCGAAGGTCCGACCGCCGCCATGAACATCCTGAATTGCCGGCGGGGACTCCGCCGGGCGAGAGCAACAGTCAATCCAACAATTCCCGAATCCCGCACGCCCACGGACGTGTCGCGTTCGGTGTCGGGACCTTGCACGGCCTCGCGGGAAGTTCGCATCTTCTCGGCATCGTTCCCGCGCTCGCGATGCCATCGGAATCCACGGCAATCTCGTACCTTCTGTTGTTCGGCGTGGGCAGCGTTATAGCGATGGCGATCTTCGCGGCGCTTGTCGGGTGGATTGCAACTCGACGGATCGCAAACAGCGTTTCCGTACAAAGCGTGCTGCTGGGACTTTGCTCTCTCACGGCGATTGCCATCGGCTGCTACTGGATCTTCTCCGATGCGTAAATTTGACGGAGCAAAAAGGAGCAGTTTTCAGCAAAATTCTGAAAGATTACGTGGTCGGGGTTTACCTAAGATTGGAAGAGCGAGCGGCGAGACCTGCGGACTACCTGAGGCTGGATCTCAATTGTCGCATTCGCCCAGCTTAGGGAGAGTGACGTCGAAGATTTGAGCGATGAGCTGAGGTAAAGGAAAGCATATGGCGACGAATAATGGTCAATTAAAAGAGAACGCCGAGCCCTTCTTCATAGGCGTAGGTAACCGACCGCAGTTCGCGGCCGATCCCGCTTCGGCCAACCAGGAACGCGGCCCACGCTCGCGCGGACTTCTGGCGCGGGCCCTGCGTAACGCGGGCTACGATGCAAGCGCGCCGTCTGTCTCGGCGAGGAGAAACTTCGCCACGCCGGTGGACGACGTCGTTGACGCGGCACAGCAGTCGGACTGCGGAGGTCGCCGGTGCAGGGAGGTGGAGCATGAGAGTTGAAAGACCCACGCCCGCAAGTGGGAGATCTCGCCGCAAGGTCATAGTTCTCGGCGCCGGATTTGCCGGCATCGCCGTCGTCCGCGAGTTGCGCGACTGCAATGCCGAGGTGACGGTCGTTGATCGCAACAATCATCATCTCTTTCAACCGTTTCTTTTTCAGGTTGCGACCTCGATCCTCGAGCCCGCAGAAATCGCCACACCTATCCGGTCGCTATTGAATGACATCCCCAACGTTCGGGTGGAAATGCGGGAGGCAAAACGCATCGACACGTCCCGCCAAGTTGTCGCGATGAGCGAAGGAGATGACCTTGCTTATGACGTGCTCGTCATCGCGACCGGAGCGCAAACGAGTTATTTCGGTCACGAGTCGGAATGGGCAGAGCACGCACTCGGATTGAAAACACTTCCCGACGCGATCGCGGCTCGCAATCGACTCTTGAAGGCGTTCGAGCGTGCCGAGATGGAATCTGATCCGGCCAAGCAGACGCGCGACACAACAGTGGTCGTCGTCGGAGGCGGGCCTACCGGAGTCGCGATTACGGGCACGATCAGCGAGTTCGTTCAGCGCACTCTGGCCGCTGATTTTCGCAACATCGATCCGTGCCAAGCGCGCATTGTACTCGTCCAGTCTGGATCAAGGCTGCTGCCAGAATTCAGCGAACGACATTCCTCATATGCGGCCCGCGCCCTGGAACGTGCCGGAGTTGAGGTGAGGCTTGGCGGTCGCGTTACGCATGTCGACTCGGCCGGCGTCACTATCGGCGAAGATCGGATAGAAGCGTCCACCATTCTTTGGTGCACGGGTGTGCAGGGTGTGCCGCTGGCAAAGACGCTCGGCGTGCCTGTGACAGCGAACGGAAAGGTGGCGGTTGAGAATGACTTTTCAATTCCCGGTCATCCCGAATGTTTCGTCATCGGCGACGCGGCCCACGTAGTCGGAGCGGATGGCCGTGTCGTCCCTGGTCTCGCATCTATCGCGCAGCATCAAGGGCAATATGTTGGCAACCTCATCGCCGCAAGACTGAAGGGAAGTGCACCGCCCCCCCCTCCCAGGCCATTTGCACCGAGCAAGCTCGCGACAATTACCCGGCATATAGGGATCGCTGAATTTGGCGGTCGTTCGATCACTGGTTTTCCTGCATGGCTGATGTGGGGGCTGCTGCATCTGAGGACCTTAGCGGGAGGCCATTCAAAGATATCGATACTCGCAAACTGGCTTCGACTTCTGGTCACCTATCGGCGCAGCGCGCGGTTGGTGGTTGAGCCACGTTTGACCGTCGAACGAGGACATTATGCTGGAGCTCTTCGAGACTGAAACCTTAGGCTTGGCTTAAAAGGAATTGCATATGAACAAACCTGACGAGACTCGAACTGACAAAACGAGGATTCTAATTTTGGGCGGTGGCTTTGCCGGTCTAGAGGCTGCGCGCTACCTGGAGGAAACCGCAGCTAAACGATCCGATGTCGAAGTGACGCTCGTCAGCAGAGAGAACTTCAGTCTCTTCACCCCGATGCTTCACGAAGTGGTGGCCAGCGATCTTGAGCCGGCTGACGTCACCAATTCTCTCCGCAAAATGCTGCGACGCGTGACGGTTCTGAACGGGGAAATAGGAGCGATCGATCTCGCAGCACGTCGAGTGACGATCTCCTCCGGAATCAGGGAGCTGACGCGAGAGTTAAAGTTCGATCACCTTGTGATGGCGCTCGGTTCGGAGACGAACTACTTCGGCATCCCGGGCGTGGCCGAACAGGCGCTCGGCATAAAGACGTTACGCGACGCCGTTGTACTCCGAAATGGAGTGATCGCAATGCTGGAAGCCGCCAGCGTCGAACCTGACCCCGAAAGGCGGAAGCGACTGCTCACCTTCGTCGTTGCGGGCGGCGGTTTCGCAGGCGTGGAGACCGTCGGCGCTATCAATGATCTCGCGCGCGAGAGCCTCAGGTACTACGGCCGGATTGATCCGAGTGAGGTTCGCGTTGTCCTGATCCACGGGGGTGCCGTGATCCTTCCGGAACTTGGAGAGGAACTTGGTTTCTACGCGCAGGAGAAACTACGCGAGCGTCAGGTCGAGATAAAGCCCAACACGATGGTAAGCGGGTACGGGAGCGAGACGGTGCATTGCAATGATGGCGAGTTAATTCCAGCCGCCACGCTGGTGTGGGCTGCCGGCGTCGCCCCGAGTCCCATCCTAAAAGATCTGCCGTTAGAACTGCAGCGGGGACGGGTGGCTCCCGACTCTACTCTGGAAGTCCCTGAGTTTCCAAGTGTGTGGGCCGTCGGTGACTGCGCGACGATCATCGATCCGACTTCAAAACAACCTTACCCTCCAACTGCCCAGCATGCTCTCCGCGAGGGGCGACACGTTGCGAAGAACATTTGCGCCCGCATGAAGGGAGAGCCAACAACTCCCTTCGTATTCAAGATGCAAGGGCAGCTTGCAGCGATAGGAAGGCGCACGGGCGTCGCCAGGATCTTTGGGTTTAAGTTTTCAGGGTTCTTCGGTTGGCTGCTTTGGCGAAACGTTTACCTGATGAAGATGCCAACGCTAGAGAAAAAAGTACGCGTCGGAATGCGTTGGGCTTTGGACATGATCTTTGAGCGTGATATCGGACAGTACGTCACACCGCGTGATGTCGAGTCGATGAATCGGATGTTGGAAACAGCGCGGCAATTGAGAGGGGCGAGCAATGGATGACCTTCTGGCGGCTCGCTCGCAAACGGGATTAGGCTGGCTTTTCATATTGTCTTTGCCGCAATCGGCGTGGCATGTCGCTTTTGATGATTGTTATCGAGCGGCGATGGATTCGAACCAAAGAAGAAGCCCTCCAAATGTCGGGCGGAAGGGACGGATGAGAAGTTTAAGTGGAGGTAGTAGACAAGAAATGTTAGTTAAACTTTATGCGTTAACTTGGGTATTAGAAATTTTGACGGCGCTGCTTTTTTACGTTTCAGGAAATCTCACACCGATCATCTCCGTTGTACTCGGAATACTAGCTGTCGGGACAGTTTTCATGGGACTCATCGCGGTCTTGCCGTCGTCATTCGCTCAGAAGAACGAGCGCGAGATCACCGAACACCGCAGGGGAAACCAGGATGTCCAGAGACCGCTTTCGGTAAGCCTGGTTAACTTCAATTCGCGCCCCGAGAAGATTTTCGAGCATGCACACGCATTCAATCAACGACCGTAAGTGGCGGTCCGCTAGCGCAAGTAAGCT
>JANMUW010000325.1:0-13224 GCA_031392105.1 Acidobacteriota bacterium
CCGATGGAAGCTTCCTCGCTAATCAGTGGGGACTCCCCGGGGACATCCCGGTTCCGGCCGAGTATGACCGTGACGGAAAGATGAACGTGGCGGTGTGGCGTCCGTCGAACGGGTACTGGTACATCCTCAACCCGAATTTTACTTCGATGCACTTTTACATTTGGGGTAATCCGACGGACATACCGCTACCTGGTAAGTTCTGATCCGTCGATCGTATTGAAGTTAAGAGTGAAGAGATCGCGAACGGATCTCTTCACCTTTTTCCATTTCTGCAAAGCTGACGCTATCCAATTGTTCTTCTCTTTACAGACGTTTTACATTAAGATAGCCGCAATTGAGATTGGAGGGTTCCACATGAAGACACGGGAGCTGTCACTCGCACTCACTATCGCATTTCTTTTTCTCACAGGTGTCCATGCTCAACTCGACCCGACATTCGGCACAAATGGCGTCGCCGACGCCGCGACCTCGCCTGGCTTTGACCCGCTGTTAATGTCTATCTTGCCGGACGGAAAGATCTTCACCGTTAGCGTGAAGGTGTGGGGCAACGGCACGGGCGCGGATAGACTGTTTTTTGCAAGGCTGAACTCGGACGGGACACCGGACTCGACCTACGGCCCGAACGGGGTGATCGAAGTCCCGATTCCTGGAAGTTTTCCCAACTCTGGTCTAATAAACGGCGCCGTACGGCAGCCCGACGGTAAGATCATCGTCGTCGGGACAAGCGACAACACCAAGGGCCTGATCGCGCGGTACAACGAGAACGCAACACTTGATACCGGCTTTGCTAACAGTGGAATTCACCGGCCGACTATCGGTGAGAGTTTCTCACGGACCGGGCTTTGTCAGGTCCTCATTCTGCCCGACAGTAGAATCCTTGTCGCGGGGTTTTCTCGATCTTCCGGCGGTGTAGATAGAAGTCTGTCGCTGCTCCGATACCTGTCGAACGGTACGCTTGACCCGACTTTTGGAACAAGTAGCGGCTATATTATCCATGGCACGATTGCCGTTCCTTTTTTTGACCGCGCGGCGGAGTTGTTTGCTTTGCAGTCCGACGGAAAGATCGTCGTCGGCAATAAGTACGAATCGAACGGCGGGAGTTCCCCGATACGCAGTAGCATTCGTCGCTTCAATGTGGATGGCACGGTCGACAACGCTTTCACAGTCCTAAACTTCCCAGGAGGTGGAGGGCCCCTTAAGAGCGCCTTTGTACAACCCGACAACAAAATTCTAACGGGAACTCAGATTCTGACGAGCGATACTCTTGAGCGGCTCCACAATAACGCACTCATTTCGCGTTTCAACGCCGATGGAACGCCTGACTCCGGTTTTGGTATCGCCGGACAAACCTCAGTCGACATTACAAACTATCAACACGATACGCCCCTTGGGTTTCAGGTAATGCCGGACGGACAGGTTATCGTCGCGGTGGCCGTCGGAATCGACCTAAACCGTACGAACTATCGTGGCGGCTGGCTCTCCCTCATGCGGCTGTCATCTGGGGGATCGGTAAACGGAAAATTCCTGGCTACGTCTGGTGCAGGCAGTGACCGCGCACACGCCACGATATTGCCCGACGGAAGCATATTGACCGCCACAGGCGGCGGTGCCGGCGTTCGTTTCATTCGTGCCACCGGCGTGCCGCTCCAGACTTACAAGATGCAGGGTGTGCCATACACTTTTCCGGCTGGTCCGGGCGGGATCGACGCCAGGCCGTCGGTGTATCGACCGAGTAACGGCAGTTGGCCGGTATATGCAAACTCCGGCCTACCAGCCGGCTTCGGGCTGCCGGATGACATCCCCGTTCCGTCCGATTACATTGGGAGCAGCTTCATACCCGAGTTCGCGTACTTCCGACCATCGAACGGGACCTGGTACATTTCCAGACGATACTCTGACATCGTGAACGATTTTCTGACGGTCCGTTGGGGATTGCTCGGCGACATCCCGGCGCCAGCGGACTACGACGGCGATGGTAAGTCGGATGTCGCGGTCTTTCGCCCTTCGAACGGCGTCTGGTATATCCGGAACAGCTCGGACGAGTCGTTTAGATTTGTTCAGTGGGGTATCAATGGCGACAAGCCCGCGGTCGGCGATTTTGACGGCGATGGCCATTATGATATTTCCGTCTTCCGTCCCTCGGAAGGGAACTGGTATATCATCCGGAGCTCGGACGGCGGGTTCACGATCCTTCACTTTGGATTGGACGGTGACATACCGGTCCAGGAAGATTACGACGGCGATTTGAAGTTCGATATCGCTGTCTATAGGCCATCGTCCGGTGTCTGGTACCGGTTGAACAGCTCGGACGGGAGCTTCTTCGCATATCAATGGGGGCTTGCCGGGGACATTCCGGTTCCAGCGGATTACGACCGGGATCGAAAGATGAACATCGCCGTGTGGCGTCCATCGAACGGATACTGGTATATCGTGAATCCGGACAATACGTCGATGCACTTCTACATCTTTGGATCTCCGACGGACATTCCACTGCCAGGAAAATTCTGATTTCGGTGGCTATTTGAAGGATTACGAATCCGTGTGGAAGGGATGAAAAGATATGGCGGATAACACAAGACTTTTCATCCCTTTGATTTTGGGTACGCCGCGCAAGAACCGTGAAAGCGAGAATGTCGCGCGCTGGGTGTTTAAAAAGATCGAGGAGCGGGATGGCCTTGAGACGCAATTCTTCGATGTGCGCGACTTTCAACTACCGGCAGACGGCTACGGACCGGAGATCAAGCATCTGTTTCCAGAGTGGCGCGACGCGATCATCAAAGCTGACGGTTTAGTCATTGTCACGCCGGAATATAATCATGGCTATCCGGGAAGTTTGAAGGCCGTCCTCGATCTTCTGCTCAGGGAGTACGTTCACAAAGCTGTCGCATTCGTCGGCGTTTCGGCGGGGCCGTGGGGCGGAACACGAGTCATCGAAGCCTGCCTTCCGATCGTGCGTGAGCTCGGTCTCGCCGTCACGTTTACCGATCTCAATTTTCCGTCCGTCAAAAGCAAGTTCGATGACGAGGGAAATCTGCTCGATGAGGCATACGAGAAGCGGGTTCAAGGTTTCCTCGATGAATTGGTTTGGATGACCCGTACGCTGAAGTGGGGCCGAGAAAATGTCCCTTCAAAGTTTCACTCTTAGGTTTTATCCGCCATTGCGAGTTTTATCGTCAACGTCTAACCTATCCGCATGGCTGAGCACGTCAAGCATTTCGCGCATCATCGCCCCGAGCGTCATCGGACAGACCGTGTGGGCTGGCTGCGCGCCGCTGTGTTAGGAGCCAATGACGGGATCGTATCGACGGCAAGTCTGATCGTCGGCGTCGCCGCCGCCGAGAGCGGCAAGCCGGCCGTTCTCGTTGCCGGTCTCGCGGGCCTTGTCGCAGGAGCGATGTCGATGGCCGCCGGCGAATACGTTTCTGTATACTCTCAGGCCGACACCGAGAAGGCCGACCTTGACCGGGAAAAGCGTGAGCTCGCCGCAGATCACGAAGGTGAGAGCATGGAGCTGGCGGGGATCTATGTTCAGCGCGGGCTCGAGCCGAAGCTTGCTCGCCAGGTCGCCGATCAGTTGATGGTCCACGACGCGCTGGGAGCACACGCTCGCGACGAATTGGGAATTACGGCACGGGGGACGGCGAGGCCGCTGCAGGCGGCGGGCTTTTCGGCGGTAAGCTTTGCACTCGGTGCCGGCATTCCTCTCGGATCGGCGGCAATAGTGCCGTACACGATGACCATTCCGATCGTGATGGGTTTGTCGTTGCTGCTGCTCGCTTTTCTTGGCGGTCTTGCGGCTCGAGCGGGTGGCGCCTCAATTCTCGTGGGCTCTGTCAGGGTCACATTCTGGGGTCTGATCGCAATGATCGTGACCTTAGCGGTAGGTTTTCTTTTTGGCGCGACCGTTTGAGAAATCGGGATCAACGCCGAGGGATGTCTTCGCCGATCGTCCAGACGATTACGGAGCTCGACAGTCCGTGCCCCGACAATCGTCCTGCCATCATGATAAGCGTCTCACCGGGATTTACTACTCCGGCCTCTAGCAAAGTATCTTCGCCAACCTTTAGAAGCTCGGCAGTTGCGTCCGCTCCACCTCCGGTCAGATCCATCATGGTCACGTTTCCAATCGACTCCGCCAGGTCGACCGCAGCCCGCACTGCTTTGTGATACATCGGCTGAACGCCCCAGATAAGCGCAAGCTGATTGCACGCGTCGATCGAAGTCGTGAGCCCGAACGTTTGCAAACCGGATCGGATGCTCGACAGCCGCCGAGCCATCAAGCCTGATTCGGTAAACACGGCGACCTTTTCCGTCATTACCTCTTTTGCCGCGTAGGCAGCTGCCTTGCAAAGTGCCTGGCTCGTGCGGCCCGACGGAGGCTGGGAAAATTTTACAGGTTTGCGCAGTTCTGAGGGCGTGAGAGTTTCGGCTGCGTCGATGATACGAGCCATCGTTTGAACGGTCTCGAGCGGGTAACTCCCGGATGCCGTCTCCGCCGAGAGCATGACCGCGTCCGATCCGTCCCAGACTGCGTTGGCGACATCCGACGCCTCGGCACGCGTTGGATTTGGGCTGTCGATCATGGACTGCAGCATTTGGGTCGCTGTTATAACGAACTTGTCATTTGCGATCGCCTTTTCGATAATGCGTTTCTGATACACGGGCACGTGCTCGACGCTTGTTTCGACGCCGAGGTCACCGCGTGCGACCATTACGCCATCGGTCTCTTCGATGATCTCGTCGAGATTTGCGATCGCTTCGGCCTTTTCGATCTTTGCGACTAGCAAGGCCCGACCCTGCTTTCGCGTATTGAGTTCTTTGATGCGCTGCTTTACATAGCGGCAGTCTTCGGCGCGACGGACAAAAGAAAGTGCGATGTAGTCAACATTATTCTGCATCGCCCATATGAGATCGGTCTCGTCTTTCTCGGTCATCGACGGAATCGGCAGGGAAGTGTTCGGGAGGTTTATGCCCTTACGTTCCTTTAACCAACCGCCAACTGCGACCCGGCAATGAATGTCCGTTTCCGTTTCCGATTCGACAACAAGCTCGATCGCTCCGTCGTCGATCAGAATGCGCGTGCCTGGCTCGACCGCCGTGGGCAAGCCGTCGAAATTCGTCGAAACGATATGTTCATCGCCTTCGAGTTGTCGCGTCGTTATCGTGAACTCGGCACCGACCTTTAGTTCGACCGGAGATCCGCCCTTCAACGTCCGTGTGCGGATCTTCGGACCGGATAGGTCAACGAGTATCGCCAGCGGTTTCTTCAGGCTATCGGCGGCCGCACGAGCTTTTGCGAGCGTGGCGGAATGTTCGTCCTGGGTGCCATGCGACATATTGATCCGCACAGCGTTAACTCCGGCGGTGATCATCGATTCGATCACGGCCTGGGAGTCTGATGCCGGTCCAAGTGTCGCGAGGATTTTTGCTTTTCTCATCTAAAAAGGAATTCTATCGTAACCGGGAAAGAGCTGTTAGTCGGCTATCTCACCGTGCTTTTTTAAATAGTTCTGAACTGTCGCTACGTAAGTCGAATGCGACCACGTAAGCGGGGCTACGGACACGAGCTCACCGGTTGCCGGATCGATCTGTTCCGATAAAACGCCGGATGCACGCGCCTGTTTCGCGACTTGTTTGAGGATCGACAAAGCCTTTTCCAAGTCCGCCCGTGCCTTAGCCGATGCGACGTAATATTCAGCGAGCCAGAGTGTACAAATGAACCATGCATTTCCAACCACCGTTGACGAAGTTCGCATGTAGCCATCGTTCTCAAAGCGGGCGATCCCACCGGGAACCGAGAGCTTTGTTTCGATCGCATTCATTGTCCCAACGACCATTTCATCATCCGCAGTGAACGCGTCGAAGTAAAACGTTCCGAACAAAGACGCGTCGATCGTCGCATCGGGTTCGTATTTCTCGTCATTGTAAAAATGCAGCGAGCGAAGAAAGCGGCCGGCTTGCGGACTATAGAGATGCTTCTTCATCGCGTCGACAATTTCATTCGCGGCGGATTCGTACTTTGCAGCTTTCTCGTCTTCCGCAAAGAGCGAAGCAAATCCTGCGGCGGCTCGGAGTCCGCCCACAACCGTCGCACAGGTAAATGTGTGGATACCTCTCCGGTCCTCCCAAAGATTCCAGCTGGGCTTCGGAAGCTTGAGTACCGGGTGACGGAAGTCGTACATGAAGTCGGCGCATGGAATGACCAGTGTTCTGTAAAGCCGGTGAGCAAACTCGATGTCCCGATAGCGGTCGTAATGACGCCACAACGCCCAGAGCACAAGGGCCGTTTCGTCTTCCTGGATCGGGACCATCGGTGTCTTCTGGGACACGTCCCATGCCGGATGCCAGCCCGACGCTACCGTCCCGTCGGCGTTATATTTCTGCGAGAAGTACCCGTTCGGATTTACCACACCGGCGCAGAACTCGTAGAACCGGCGAGCGACGTCAGAGTAGCCGGCGAGGTCCAGAGCGTTCGCGACGAACGCACCGTCGCGTGTCCAGAGATAACTGTAATGATCGGTCGCACGCTCGGTAACATCCGAATCATTCGCGGCGATGATCGCCCCGTCGTTGTCGATCTGCGTCCTCGTGATGAGCAGCGAACGCTTATAGAGTTCGATCACCTCGGGTGGCAGTTCACCGAAATCCGTTTCGTTCTTGTTGACCCACGAACGCCAGTAGTTCGAGGTGTAATCCATATAGAGCTGCGGCCGGCGCGCCATTGCATGGGCGTTCAGATCCCATACTTTGGCGTAGGAGACACCGGCGGCTATCCAGTAGAAGAATTCCCTCGAACCGTTCGCATCGATCTCAAGGTGAACGCCCAGGGTGGAATCGGCGGATCCCTCGGTCACAACGCCGCCGCTCAACGATCCGTCTTCAGCGTCACGCCATGTTCCTTCCTGATCACGAAAGGCTTTGCGACCCGTCGCGAAAGAATCGAAATGCGGTTCGGTGTTTATTAAAAAGTAGCGGTGCTTTTTGTAATGGATCAGGGCTCCGGTTTCCGGATCGTAGTACGCGGTATCGCCCACCTTGTTTTCGTAGATTCGGAAATCGTGATGGAGAAATACACGGATCTCACGGCTAACGGCTTTAGCGTTGATGACGCGGATGCGACGGAGGAAAATATTGTCGTGGCTTGCAACCGTATCGCTGCACTCGATACGGATCCCAAGCTCAGGATTCTCGAGCTGAACATCCGTTACCAGCGTCTCCGGCAGGTACTTCAGCGTTCGTAACCAGCCGTCGGAAAACGTCCAGGAGAATTTGCCCTCGGTCCACACACCGAACCGAAAGGGAAAACCTTCTGTATGGTTTTCCTGTCCGACGTGAGGAAAATAAATGTCCCTAATCTGATACTTGTCGTCGAAAGTGACAAGCAGGGAACCGTTACCAACAGGAATATCGCGCATTTAATAATCTTCTTGCTGGACAATTAACGATCGAGCTGATCGATCCGTGTGTTCAGTGTGTTTGTATGTTTGACGTGTCTAAATCTTTAGTATGATTTGGTTCCAGTTCGTTGCAGAATATCTGGAACCGCTAACTGACACTAACCGACACGAACAAGACCGGAACACGAAACGGAAAGGCTTCACAAACTTACGTTGACTTCCTGTGCTCCGTGGTCTCCCTCTTACCAGAGCCTAATAAAACCACAGAATCACGGAGGACACGAAAGCTCGGAGATCCCGACTATTACTCTGTGGTGTCGATCATTATCCGAGCCTTTGTGACAACATCTCTTTCGCTTTTGAATTCAAGCATGCTAACCGCCGTTTCGATGTCGACCCACCTAGCCTCGTCGACTTCGTGATCGTGGTCGGCGACGTCACCGGCTCGGAAGCTCATCAGAAAAAAATGTACGAACTTATGATAGCGAACTCGTTCGCGGCCTCGGTCGGCGACGAACCAGTATTCGATAGTATCGATCGTAGAAATAATGTCAGCGTCGATGCCCGATTCCTCCCGGACCTCGCGGAGCGCGGCTTCTTCGATCGTCTCGCCCGGGTCAATTATTCCCTTCGGCAGCTGCCAGCGAAGCTCCGGCACGATGCGCACGATCGCGATCTCCGCGGATGTGTCTTGCATTCGAAATACGACGCCGCCGGCGGAAACCTGCTCGAGCGTCCGGATAAATTTGTCGCCGCTAGTATCGATCATTTCTTCGCGATCTCTGCCGCAACCGCTGCGTCAAGCTCCAATTTTATTTCAGGCGAAAAGCCGGTGATCTTTTTCACCATTTTGCCCGTCCGGTCAAAGATTGCTGTCTGCGGTATCGCGGACTGTTGGCCGAAGACATACGCGGTCAACGCATCTTCCGGGTATCCAAGCGGGTAAGTTACTTTCAGGTTCTCGAGAAACGCCGCGATCTTCGGCCGGTCCTCTTCGCCACCGACGTGCAGGCCGACTACGTGAAGGTCGTCGCCGTACTTTGCCTGAAGATCCATCAGGTGCGGAATCTCTTCGATACACGGCGGGCAGTACGTTGCCCAAAAATCCAGTATCACGACCTTGCCCTTCAAGTCTTTGACCTTTTGCACATTGCCGTCGGTTCGATCCGTCCATCCCATTTCGCCGACAGGTTTGGTCGGCTGGGATTGGGCATCCATTGCCGGAACGCCGTTGACCGAGACGGGCTTATTACCCACCGACACGGGAGCGGCCGCGGGGCGACACGCAAAAGAAAACACCGCGATTGTCAGAAATAAAAAGATGCGATACATCTACAACAGATTTTACATGACAGATGAGCCCACATGCGAATTGGGTCTCATCGTGGCAGAATCGTGTCGTGGCAATTTATCCCAAAGCGATCGACGAGCGGTTACGTTTACTAGTGAACGTGGGCTCAGATCCGGCTGCGACGCCAGGCACCAGCGCGAGCTTTGTCTGTGGTTCTTTTGTCGAGCTTTCGGTGAAGTTAGACGTCGAATCCGGTTCGATCGACTCCTCGAAGTTCCGCACGAACGGCTGCGGTTTTATGATCGCGGCAGCGGATGCACTGTGCGATTGGCTCAACGGCAAAACTCTTGCCGCATTGCACGGGTTGAGCGATCTTGAGATGACGGCCGAGATCTCTAATGAGCTCGGCGCATTTCCTGCCGGCCGAGCGCAGTGTGCCGGCGTTGTATTTGATGCCCTTCGTAATGCGATGTCGCTCCACCGCGAGCGCCGGATCGAGGAATTTCAGGGCGAAAAAGCTTTGATCTGTACTTGCTTCGGCGTAGCAGAAGAAACGATCATCGCGGCGATTGCTGAAAACGGATTCACTGAAGTTGAGCAGGTTTCAGAAGCTTACCGCGCTGGGTCAGGCTGCGGATCGTGCAGGTTTCTTATCCAGGAGCTGATAGACATTAGCGGTTCCGGACCTGAATGAAAGGCTCCCGTGTCTTGGATCGTATCCGTGCGTCCCGTGTATTTTGTGGTTCCCATCCGAAGAATAACCACGGAAAACACGGAATGTACGGAAAGTCGGTAAGAGTCTCGCCATCTGGAGAGTTAATCCGGTGTGTTATAATCTGGCAATCAATCGAGCCGAAAAATCGGCTGTATTAAAGGAGATTCTAGTTTAGTTAGTTTAGTTTCCGAGATGGATGATCCCGTCAGTCTGCTTTTCTTTTTTCTTGCCGCCGAGACCGGTGCTATCCCTGAATCGCCGACATTCTGGTCCGCCGCAACAAAGATATTTCTTGTAATTGTGCTCGTGCTCGCGAACGGCTTCTTCGTCGCTGCGGAATTTGCCTTCGTTGGAGTGCGTCGTTCACGGATCGAGGCCCTTGCTGCCGAAGGCAACAAAAGCGCGATCCGCCTAATGGAGCTTCTCGATAATCTGAACGCATATCTTTCGGCTTCGCAGTTAGGGATCACACTCGCTTCTCTCGGCCTCGGTGCACTCGGCGAACCGGTTGTCGAAGCAATTCTCGGTAACGCCATTAGCGGCCTGCCCGAATCGTTACGTCATTTCGTTTCGTATGCGATCGCATTCGCGATTATCACCACACTGCACATCGTCCTCGGAGAGCAGGCGCCAAAACTCTTCGGTTTGCAGCTCGCCGAAAAAGTTGCGATGGGCACGGCATTTCCGATGCAGATCTTTTACAAGACCTTCAAGCCGTTCATCCACGCGCTTGATTGGGCGAGTGCGAGAACAGTAAGGCTCTTCGGGCTCCACGCCGATAGCGAGCACGCATCGATCTACACCGAGGAAGAGATCAGACAGCTTATTCGGATCTCGGAAGCGAGCGGCCACGTCAACGAAGAAGAACGTCGACTCATCAACAAAGTATTCGAATTCTCGGAGACGACCGTGAAGGAAGCGATGATCCCGCGAACCGAGATCATAGCTGTACCCGAAACGTGTTCACTGCACGAGCTTGCCGGAGCATTCCAACAGCATGGATATTCGCGGATGCCGGTCTATCGCGGATCACTCGACGACATGGTTGGCGTCATTCATACCAAAGATGTCATGGCCAGCTTACTTCGGCCGAAGTCATTTAAACTGGATCGCATGATGCAGAAGCCGGTCTATGTCGTCGACACCGCACGGCTCGAGGATGTTCTGCGGCAGATGCAGCGTGAAAAGTTTCACTTCGGATTTGTCGTCGACGAGCATGGCGGAGTCGAAGGGATCATCACGCTCGAGGATCTGCTTGAGGAGATCGTTGGCGAGATATCGGATGAGCACGACGAAGAGGTCAACGATCAGATCCATAAACAGCCGGATGGAAGTTACATTCTCGACGGCGGCCTTGCCGTTCGTGACCTGAACCGTCGCCTTGAACTCAATGTCCCGGTATCCGAGGGTTACACGACTGTCGCCGGATTTCTATTGTCCGAAGCCGGGGAGATCCTTTCCGAAGGCGACACCGTTCCATTCAACGGACATGTGTTCCGGATCGAGAAGGCAGCTAAGCACCGGATCTTGCAGGTGAGGATGGAGAAGACGGCGTAGGTAAACACGCGACTCCTTTTTCCCATAGTCATGCATACTCGGCTCCAGAGGAGCCTAATATTTGTAGATATCACGCGATAAGACGTCCCGGCTCCGCTAGGAGTCGAATGTTGCGCTCCTACGGAGTGCGTAACCCTACTTCACTCCGTATCTACAAACATTTCGCTCCTTCCGGAGCGAGGGTGATAGACGATGATATTTCGATTATCCACAATTTACTCTGCGATCCCGTCGCGTTTTGTCTTTCCTTCTTTTTCACGCTAAATTTAATCTTTCTTAGCTAAGTTTACTGGAGCAAATTAACTCATGAGTTTTATTGAACAAGTATGGGCGCGCGAGATATTGGACTCACGTGGCAATCCGACCATCGAGGCTGAGGTTATTCTCGAAGACGGCACAACTGGCCGAGCGGCGGTTCCGAGCGGTGCGTCGACCGGTGAGAACGAGGCCGTCGAGCTTCGTGACGGCGACGATCTGCGCTATCTCGGCAAGGGCGTGCTGAAAGCCGTCGAAAACGTGAATGAAAAGATCAGCCGCGAGCTTGAAGGCGTCGATGCCCTGGATCAGACGCTGGTCGACGAAACGATGATCGGGCTTGATGGTACGCCGACGAAATCAAAGCTCGGGGCGAATGCGATCCTCGCAGTTTCGCTTGCTAATGCACGTGCTGCTGCCGCCGCGCTGGAAATTCCGCTCTATCGATATATCGGCGGAGCGAATGCAAAAACGCTCCCGGTTCCGATGATGAACATTCTGAACGGCGGTGCTCATGCGGATAACAACGTCGATTTTCAGGAATTCATGGTGATGCCGGTCGGAGCGGAGAGCTTCGCCGAAGCTCTTCGAATGGGAGCCGAGATCTTTCATCATCTGAAAACAGTTCTCAAAGCGCGCGGTTATTCGACCAGTGTTGGTGATGAAGGCGGATTTGCACCGAATCTAAAATCCAACGAAGAAGCGGTCGAGACAATTCTCGAGGCGATCGAAAAGGCCGGTTACAATGCCGGCGGTAATGTGATGCTCGCGCTCGACCCAGCGGCAAGTGAGTTTTTCAAAGACGGAAAATACATCTTCAAGAAAAGCGACAAGCGCGAATTGTCGTCCGAAGAGATGGCCGCGTATTGGACCGATTGGTGTAACAAGTACCCGATCATTTCGATTGAGGACGGAATGGCCGAGAACGATTGGGACGGGTGGAAGAGCCTGACTCAATCGGTCGGCAAACGTGTCCAGCTTGTCGGAGACGATCTCTTTGTGACGAACACGCGTTTTCTGCAACGGGGCATCGACGAACACGCCGCGAATTCGATTCTGATCAAGGTCAACCAGATCGGCACGCTCACTGAAACGCTTGATGCGATCGAGCTTGCTCGGACCCACAACATGACGGCTGTCATTTCGCATCGCTCGGGTGAGACCGAAGATACTTTTATCGCCGATCTGGCCGTCGCGACAAACGCCGGACAGATCAAGACAGGAAGCCTTTGCCGATCCGACCGTATCGCGAAATACAATCAGCTTCTCCGGATCGAAGAGGATCTCGGTGATTCGGCGCGATACCCGGGTAGGAATGCTTTCTACCAGATCGAGGGTGATGAGCACTCAAGAGGAATTGGTCGGTAGAAAGTCGGACGCAGAGCACCGAAGGTGCGATGTAATTTAGCCAGGGGCAACGCCCCTGGACACTCATGAAATAGCGCCGAGCCGCAACGCGGCGAAGTAGTCATCTCCTACAAGCACTGTCTGTCCTTGAGGGAAGTCGATGATTTTCTCTCTTCGCCGGAAGCAAATTCGAACATCGCAATGCAAACGGAAGACTTCGAGATCAGCACCGAGAAGCCCCGGCTTGAGGTCGACACCATTCATCGGTTCCTTTCCGAGGAATCATATTGGGCGAATACGCGGACGCTTGATCAGACTCGAACCGCGATCCAGAACTCCCTGTGCTTCGGCGTCTACATTGGTGGGAGACAGATCGGCTTCGCCCGCGTCGTCAGCGATTTTGCAACATTCGCATATGTCGGCGATGTTTTTGTGCTAACAGAGTATCGCGGTCGCGGCATAAGCAAACGCCTCATGGAAACAATGGTCGCTCATCCCGACCTGCAGGGGCTGCGTCGATGGAACTTAGCGACGCGTGATGCTCACGGCTTGTACGAACAGTTTGAATTCTCTGCGCTCAGGTTTCCTGAGAGGTGGATGGAAAGGACCGCGCGCGACGCTTATTAAGAGCAACGCCGAAGAGCGGGGGCAAGCCCGCCTTC
>JANMUW010000366.1:0-2210 GCA_031392105.1 Acidobacteriota bacterium
CTTCAATCTTCGCAGCCTCAACGACCGGTGCAGCAATCTTCGCAACCTCAACGACCGGTGCTGCAATCTTCGCAACCTCAACGAACGGTGCTTCAATCTTCGCGACCTCAACGACCGGTGCTTCAATCTTCACAACCTCAACGACCAACGCTTCAACCTTCGCAACCTCTGCGATCGGAGCTGCAATCACGCACTCCTTTACTGATGCCGGGAGTGTCTCGATCGCTCCAATTCCTTCTTTAGCCCGGACCTCGAGAACGGCTGCTTCCGACGGAATGTCATTGTCAGGCGTTAACCATTCGACTTTTTTTCGACGAGGTTGGATCGGCGGCTCAATAATATTACGAGGAGATGGAGCTTCGACCGATATTTGATCCGCGCTCACTCGATCGCCAGTTTTGAAGGTCGAATCGGCCTGCGAGTTTGTTTCGTCGGTAAGGCGAGCCGCGATCGAGTGCAATTTTTTCTTCCAGCCCTTTAGTCGCGAGCGCGGCGCGACAAAGATCGGCTTTGGTGCCGTGACGGGTTCCGCGGCAGGCTTAGTCTCGGTCGCGGGCAATGTCTCAGATGGTGATTCCACAACCCGCAAAGGTTCCCTGTCGGTCTTCCGCGGTATCGCGGTTTCGCTCTCGGTCCTTGCGGCGATCACGTGCGGACCTTGATCACGGATCTCGATCAGCGGACGGACCGCATTTCGAATCGGCGCCGGTTTGGCCACGACTCGCGGCGGCTCGGGCACGGCACCCGCCGGTGGCGGCGTAGAAGTATGCGTCGCAAGCTGCTCGATATGTCGAAGCTGCCTTGCCAAAAGATTGGCCGACGACTGCCGCATTCGAGGCTGCTTTTGGAGCGCCTCCATCAAGCTATGCGTCACAAGCATGCGCAGATCGAAATTATCGATTCGGATGGCCGGCACAGGCTGGCTCCTGTGCTTTTCGATCAAGCCGACAGCTTTCGAATCGTCAAACGGGGGAACGCCGGCGAGCAGTTCGTAAAATACGATTCCCAAGCCATAGACATCGGTCTGGGCACATCGTTCCGCACCCGTGCACTGTTCGGGTGCGAAATAGCGAAGCGATCTCAGTGCAGAGTCGATGAGGAATTTGTTTGAAATGATCGAACCGGTAATAACGCCGCCGAAATCGAGATGCTGAATTCGCACGAGAAGACCGCGTTCGCGACTGTTCGTCAGGACGATGTTCTCGGGACGGACTGCTCCGTGAGTTAAGCCGCTCTGGTGGAGAGTGTGCAGGGCTTCGGCCGCCTGGCGGATGATCTCGATCGAAGTCAGAAGCTCAGGAGTTCCGCGATCATCCAGAAATTCGCGCAGCGTCCGTCCATCGGCATCCTCGGAAACGACAAAGACTTCACCCGAAGCGAGCGAACCAACCTCATACGTATCGACAATGCTCGGATGAAAAAGCGACGCCGCGAGCTTCGCTTCGCGTAAGAGTTGGTCGCAGGACTTTTCGTTTGAGGGGAAGATACGGACAAGACACGACTGGCCGGAATCTGCCTGGATGGCCCGGTAGAGTTCAGATCTGCCGCCCGATTCGATCAGGGTTTCGAGCCGATAGCCAGCGATCGCATCGCGAGCGGCGTCGTGCGCATCGGAGAGAGGCGGGTGCATTTCGTCGGTACAGAACGCGACCGAATCGTCGTAACACCGTCGACAAACGGAACAAACTCTCATGCTCTACCCCTTACTTGACACGACTGACCTGGTTTCCTGCTCAATCGTTCAGTTCAAGTGCCGATTTCGACTGCGTCTGAAGCCAGCGATGGCAAGGCCTGATCCAATACTTCAAGATCGATGTCCAGGCTCTGCAAATGAAATTGTTGTCAACTCTTTGACTCAGGATGTCGGAGAGAGTGCTCGATAGGCGATTTCAAGCTATAGAGAGTTTTTACTACTTAGAAAAGTCCAAGTCAAGATTTTTTCTGATGAGCCTCCGAAAGCCCGCACGAAGTAAGGGCTAACAAAACTCCCCTCCTGGATAGGAGGGGTGGCAGCCGCTTCGGCCGACGGGGTGGTTTTTCTTCAAAACCCAAATCCAAAATCCAAAATGGGTGGCGACGAGGTGGTTCTCTCGATGCCGTTATCTCGAATCTTGAGTTTGCCGACGAAGAGAGAACCACCCCGCCGAAGCGGCACCCCTCCTTCGGAAGGAGGGGAGTATTCTTGGTGTCTTAGAACTCTCGTCGTTCAG
>JANMUW010000375.1:0-5107 GCA_031392105.1 Acidobacteriota bacterium
GGTCACGCGACGTTTATATCTTGAGAACCGAAATGAGACTGTCTCGGTTTCAAGCGTGTACGACAAGATCAGTCCGGTCGCCCAGTGGTCGAACGTGACCACGGACATTCCTTATCAGAATGACACCACCGGCGGAGCCTCGGGCGATTTTTACATTCCGAATGGTACTCAGCTCACGGCGGTGCTTAACAACGCTGTCACCACGCGTGCGACACAGATCGGAGATCGGTTCACGATGAACGTGACGTCACCTGCCATTTACCGCGGAGCGGTCATTGAGGGTCGCGTCGCGCAGATCGATAACTCCGGTCGAGTCTCGGGACGAGCAAATGTCTCGCTCGAGTTCGACAACATTCGAATGCGCGATGGCCGAAGTTATCGTTTCGCGGGTTTGATCGACTCAGTTCGTGCTGTAAATGGCGATAACGTTTCGGTGAACAACGAGGGTACAGTTCGCGATAGCAACCAGACCAAGAAGACCGTAACGAGAGCCGGTGTCGGAGCGGCACTTGGCGCTTTGATCGGTGCGATCGCAGGTGGCGGAACGGGTGCGGCTGTCGGAGCTGCGGTCGGTGCCGGAGCCGGTGCGGGTTCAGTTCTGATCCAAGGACGCGACAACGTCGATCTTGGGCAGGGAACCGAATTCAATATTACGGCAAGCGGGCCGAATAACGTCGGTTTGATCCGATAAGACTACGGGGTGGATGCTTAGGCGTCCACCCCTATTTATTTTGTAACGTCGAAGAAGTTTTGGTATGGCGAACCAAGAACGCGCGATCAGGAGCACAATGCTGGCTCGGGGAGCGAGGAACTTCATAACGCCGCCGCACGGCCGGGAAGAAAGAAAGAAAGACAAAGCGGGAGCAGCGAATCAAAATGGTTGACGACAAACTTGCACGCGAAGAAGCGCAGAGGGCCGCGAATTACGAGGCTATCAAGTCGAACGTAAAGGCTGAGGTTGGAGGCGACATTTACGCTGAGGCAGCTCGGCCGACTGCATCGCAGGCGGCGCAAGTCGAAGAACTAGCTGACGGAATGCGTAGAACAGCCGTAGACGAGGTTGTGCAGACCGAGAGGGAAGTCTCACGAGCTCGCTTCGTCGCCCGCATTTCTCAGATAGTCGATTATCTCTTTTTTATAGTTTATGGAGCTTTGGCGATTCGCCTCTTGCTCGAGCTTTTCGCGGCCCGGGAGAGCGCCGGTTTCTTCAAATTTATCAAGACGGTTACCGATCCGTTTTATGCTCCGTTCCGTGGGTTGGTCCCAAGCCCGACAACGGCCGAAGGGTTTACGCTCGCGCTCCCGATCATTGTCGCGATTGTCGTATACATGCTCCTGCACCTCGCGATAAACGGATTGCTGAGGATCTTTGCGCATCGGAAGACCGAGGTCTAAGCTGACGAGGTTGCGGTCTCGTTCGGAAAGTTGTAATAAATACCTAATCTCTAATAGGTCACAACAGCAATCAGTCAAAATCTAAAAGAAGGAGACTACTATGCTTGATATTATTTGGCAGCTTATAGTCGGCTTGGTCGTCGGCATACTCGCACGATTGATCTTGCCGGGAAAGGAAGCACTACCCGAAGGAGCTCTTGGATGGCTTATCACGGCGTTGCTGGGTGTCGCCGGGGCTTTCATCGGAGGGATGATCGCTCGTGCAATTTGGGCTGATTCGGCCTACACCGCGGGTTGGATAATGTCGATCCTTGGGGCGATTCTTTTGCTACTACTTGTCCGGATGCTCTTCGGGAATCGCAGCGCGTCAGTCTAAGGTAAGTACATTGAAGTAAAAAGGCCTCGCCGATTTGGCGAAGCCTTTTTCATTTTCATATGATTCCGCAGCCGGGGTGGCCGCAGTCGCAACTTATTTCGGTGATGTCCTGATCTGCCGCATTTCTGCAGTGATCGCTGCAATACTCTTGGTCGCCACTTATTGCGCAAGCACAGCCCTCGTGCCCACAACTGTTATCGTCAGCCATAATTCGTCTCCCGAGTCCGCTTAAAATTTTGCCTCGACACTGAAGTTCACACCAAAGTAAGCCAGTGATCCTCCAAATTCACGTCTTTAGCAATAAGGAATTATAAACAACCGACATCCTGCTAACAACAAAAATTTACCCCGCCCACAGGAAACTTCGGTCAATTGAAACTTTGCTAGAGGAAACGCAATTCACAAAAGATTCCATGCCTACGTGCGTGGATAAAAGGGAACGGTTGGTTTTTTGAAGAGAATTGATCAGCCGTTTCCTTTTCACTCAGTACGAACTATCCACCCAAATCGTGTGATTCCGTGTTATTTGATACGAATTCATCCACCTTTTCGGCCAATGCTGCCATATTCCCGCTGGCACAGGCGTTGCAAAAGCACTGGCGGGTCTGCTGGACATAAGCGGGCCGGCTCGGAAGGAGAAGAAATAATGACTTTGGTCGATATCAAAAAAGCAATTCTGGCATCTGCGTTTGGTTTGGCGATCCTATTCGCTGCAAGCTCAGACGCGAGCGCTCAGTCGAGACGTGAAATTGAACGCGAGCGCCAGCGAATCGAACGAGAAAACGCGAGGTATCAACAAGAACAGCGGCGATATCGAAACACTCGAAACAGTTCCGGGGAGAGTCGACGTGGCGAGCAGCGAATAAACAACGCGAACTACTCGCACGGTTATCAGCAAGGCCTGCTCGCCGGCCAGTACGATCGCCGAAAAAATAAGTATAACCAGTCGAATGTCTATCGAAACTCGGGAGCGTACCCGAATGAAGGGGATCCCACGAGCAGTGATTACATTTACCGACAGGGTTATTTGCAGGGATACAGCGACGGTTTCAACGGTCTACGAAATTATTGATCTCGCCCATAACGTCTGGCGAAAAGGCCTCGGCAACCGGGGCCTTTTTTGTTGTTTATGAACGAGCGGAAGCTAACTTGTCCTTTTCATCCGCCACGAATTCCTTCAGCCGTTCAAAGATCTCATCTCGTACCGACCGAAATGCAGATAGTCGTTCTTCCTCTCCACCATTGACCGCGGCCGGGTCGTTAAAACTCCAATGGATCCGAGCCGCATTTCCCGGAAAAACAGGGCAGCTTTCCTTGGCGTTGTCGCAAACCGTAATGATGTAATCGAACTGCTGATCCGTAAATTCTTCGACGGACTTCGACTGGTGTGACGAAATATCGATGCCGATCTCGCGCATCGCGTCAACAGCTTCTTGCCGTACTGACGACGGTGCGACGCCCGCACTCTCGACGGCGAAATCATCTCCGGCAATGTGTCGAAGTATTCCCTCGGCCATCTGGCTCCTCGCGGAATTGCCGGTACAGAGAATCAGGACACTAGACTGTTTCATTTCTCAATTCGTTGTTCGGAAAATACTTCTTCTGAAAATAGAGAGCGACGCTCACGAGTCCGATCAGCACCGGGACCTCGACAAGCGGCCCAACCACAGCGGCGAACGCGGCTCCGGAATTGATTCCAAAAACCGCAACAGCGACGGCGATCGCCAGCTCGAAATTATTGCTCGCGGCAGTGAACGACAACGTGGCCGACCGCGAATAGTCCGCACCAAGCTTTCGTCCCATGAAAAAGCTAATAAGGAACATTGCGACAAAGTAGAGAAGTAGCGGAATCGCGATACGCACGACATCCAGCGGAAGCTCCACTATCAGCTGCCCCTTCAAGCTAAACATTACGACGATCGTAAAAAGAAGAGAGATTAGCGTAATCGGGCTGATCGCGGGAATGAACCTTCCGTCGTACCACTCCCTACCCTTTGACCTGATGAGTATGAACCGCGTGAGCATTCCCGCAACGAAGGGGATTCCCAAATAGATAAATACGCTCTCAGCGATCTGCCGAATACTAACGTCAACGACGACGCCCTCTAAGCCAAAAAGGGGAGGAAGAACGGTTATGAAAAACCAGGCATAGACGCTGTAGAACAATACCTGGAAGACACTGTTGAAGGCGACGAGCCCTGCCGCATAATCGCTGTCGCCCCGCGCGAGATCGTTCCAAACGATGACCATCGCGATGCACCGGGCAAGGCCGATCATTATCAATCCAACCATATACTCCGGCTTGTCGCCCAGGAAAACTATGGCTAGTGCGAACATCAAGACCGGTCCGATAACCCAATTCTGAACGAGAGACAGACCCAGTATTCTCGTATCGCGAAAGACTTCGCCAAGGTTCTCATATCGAACCTTAGCCAGCGGCGGAAACATCATCAGTATCAGCCCGGCGGCGATCGGGATATTTGTCGTTCCGATCTGAAATCGGTTTATTACCGCTTCGCTGCCGGGAAAGAAGTATCCGATCGCGACGCCAGCTCCCATCGCCAGAAAGATCCAGAGAGTCAGGAATCTATCTAGAAAGGATAGGCGCCGCGTCGGATTACAGTTTGTCGAAGTCATAGTTTGAGATTAAGTCGCGCTTCCTCAACAGCTGCTGCCGCATTGCGATTGAGCCGCTTCGCAGCACAGCGTAAACCAATCGAACTTTCCACCTTTGTCGTCACGCTTTATCACAAATACTTCCCACTCACTTTCGAACAGCGATTTGAAGTAGTGCTCGTTCGAGTCCCTTTGACAATCGCTTCGCAGTGGACATGAGGTCGTCGAGCGACCAAACATTTTCTCGGACAGGCCCATACGTTCCTCCCTTTTGGTAATCAGCAGCAGGTAGTCGCGACTTCCTGCTTTGCACCATTGATGTCGGTGAACGTCGGTGTGCAGCATGTTTTGTCTGCAGCACCCTGCGCTTCTTCCGAGAGGTTGTCCTTGAGCACAACAAAAACTTCCCACTCATTACCGTCCGGGTCGTTAACCCACGCCTTGTCTTGAAGTGCGTAGCAACAAGTCGTCTGCATCTCTTCGCGCGGCACCAGCCCCTTTTCTTCCCAACGTGCACGCATCGCCGCCACATCTTCGGTCGCAGCGACCTGGATGCCCAGATGCGATAGGGCTCCGCTGCCTTCGAACGGAACCTGGTTTAGCGTCAGGTTGAGTGGAGGGTTTGAGACGTCGAATTTTGCATACCCGGTTCGCACCTTGGATGGCTCGAGGTCAAGCATCTTTTTGTAGAACGCAATGCTGCGGGTAACATCCTTTACG
>JANMUW010000422.1:0-20125 GCA_031392105.1 Acidobacteriota bacterium
CGCAGCAGGGCAGCATCGACGCCGGCCGCGGCGCAAGGACCTCGCTGAGCACGCCGCCGCCGACCAGAACACCGATCTTCGAGACGGTGGACGGCGTGCGGGCAAGGCCAACCGCAACTCCGGCGTCGAGGAATCTCTCAAACGGCGCATAGCCATGGCCGAATTTAGCATTCGACTTTGGACAATGAGCGATATGAGTTCCGGTCGATGCGATCAATTCTATATCACTGTCTGAAACCGTCACACAATGCGCGAGCAAAGGCTTCGCACCAAGAACGCCGGTGCGCGAAAGGAATTCGACCGGGCTGCATCCCGGCACTTCCCAGTTCAATTCCATCCTCCGGTAGAAATCGGTAAAGAATCCTTCTCCCCGAAAAAGCAGGGCGTCTTCGTCGGTCGACTCGGCCGCGTGGATGGTGAGTTTCACGTTGTTGGCGATCGCAAATTCCGCGATCAACTCGAATAGCCTGCGACTTACCGTGTAAGGCGAGTGCGGCGAAAGGCCAACTTCGACGAGGCCTGTGCTCTGTTCACGAAGTGACGAAAACTTCGCCTTCAATTTTTCGAAGTCCACCTCCGCGGTTGAGTTATCAGGCGAAAATTCGGTTTCCTGAAACAAGACGCCGCGAAGCCCGACGCTCTTCAGCGCATTCAAACCCGCTGCGCCATAACGTCCGATGTCGCCAAAGCATGTCACGCCCGCGCGGGCGCCTTCTGTAGCTCCGAGTATCGCGGCGGCTTCGATATCCGCCGGCGACAACTCCTTTCGGATCTCATTCAGCTTCAAGAGCCAAGCACGAAAATCATGCTCGACATCGTCCAGGGCCCCGCGCATCGAAGTGATCTCGAGATGTGAATGGCAATTTACAAACCCTGGAAGGATCGCGGCTTTTCCGAAATCGTTAATCTCTACCGCGCCGAACTTCTGCTTGATCTCATCCAGCATGCCCACACCCGCGATCCGGTCGCCGTCTATCGCAACGGCGCCGTGCACGATTGGTTCCGACGAAATCGGCAGAACATATTCGGCAGTCAGAATCTTCATTTTGTGAGGATGCTTTTGTCGGATCGGTATCGGTCGAGGATCGAGGATACGTAAGCTCGAGTCGATGAAATGCCGATGCGAGAGACGAAGTCTGCTTCGGTCAACTTCGACATGTCTGCGCCGCGCTTCCACTCCTCGACGCGGCTTGCACCGGCGTTGAATGCAGCGAGCGTCATCGCAGTTTCGGCGGGATCCTCGCGATAACTCTCGCGCAGTTTTTCCAGATACCAGCAGCCGATCTGAATATTTCTTTCGGGATCGCTCAAGACACCGACGACATCCTCCGCGGTCTGCCGCTCGAATTCGCGGAGGCCCGTTTCTTTTGCCCACTCCCGGGCGACAAGCGGCGTGACCTGCATCAACCCGACTTCACCGTCCTCGCCGATCGCGTCGTCGCGGAACCACGTCTCCTCGTAGATCAAACTCCACACAAGACGCTCGTCCAGCCTGTAGATGCGGGCTTGTCTCGTTATAAGTTCGTCGTAGCGATGTTCCCAATAATTCCGAAAAAAATACGTCCCTGCCGCCGAGATAACGACAACGATAAACACGATCGAAAACAAATACCTCTTCATTGGTAATTGGGTGAGGCCTGACCACGGAATACAGGAAAGGACCGAACACACGGAAGAGAACGTAAAGATTCCTACCGCTCCCCGGAACCCGCCTTATTCTTGCGGGACATGGAGCGCTTCTCGTCGTCAAGAACCAGGCTGTGCGACCGCGTCGGTGTCGTATGGCGGCCGCTTCGGATCATTTCGGCATACAGATCGGTATCGTAATCGACTTCCATCGCCATCTCATGGCGAATGTCGAGCAGGACTTCCAGGAATTTCGGGCGTCGATACATCTGTGTGAATAGTAAATCGCGAATCGGCGGTGGAAGCAAGATTAGCCGTGTACAAGAAATTCTGGAGTTACTATCGCGGGTGAAAAGAATCCGGCGGCGGTGTTGAAGAGCTTGATCCTCGCCTGCTTGCGGACATTTGCCAGATGTCCAAAATTCCATGTGACCAGGTAATCGACTTTGTGGATCGACGCAAGGGCGACGTGAAAAGCGTCGGCCATAAACTTGCGGTGGAATATTCCGCGTGAAATGTATCCCTCGGCAAGGATCGCCGCCTCGTCGACAAATTCAAGCCGCTCGAGCGGTTTGATTATCTTCATGTAGCCGCTCCGGTGCGGTTCGTCGACTCGCTCAAGTTCGCGTTCGACTACCAGCGAGATGTAAGGATCGTATTCGGAGAGCTCGTGTTCAAACCATCGGATCGTAAGATCCCGGCGAAAACTATCACCCGCGTCGAGATACGCTCCGATCACCGACGTCTCAAGATAGAGGCTGAGTTTCATTTACAGGCGCTACTTTTCCTGGTTGATGAGGACAAAAGTAACTTTGGAATTTTTGAAGTCGAAGGTCATGCGGTAATTGCGAAGGAAGTTGCCGCCTAAGATGCCGGCCTGCTCAAATCCTGACGCCTCGTTAATTGTATCGAGGTCGAGGGCGATTGCGGTAATGCTCTTTCGCGAATGCGAGCCGAAACTCACACGTGGGAGAAGGAACGACGGCACGTCGTCTGTGATCCCGGCCGAGCCGATGACACGCATCTTCTCGCTCTTTACAAAGCCGCTGATGCCGTCATTGTTCGCGACATCATCTGATATCACCGACACGCTCGCACCGGTATCGACGATAAAATTAAGCGGCTCCTCGATCCCTTCGAGCTTCACTTCCCCGCTCAGGAAACCGCTCGAGGTCAGGCGAAGCGGAAGTGAAACCCCAGCATCTATCCTGCCCCCGTCGGTCGCATCTTTTTTTGTCAGCGAGAGTGTGAGAGCTCCGTAGTCGATGGTCGTAAGAAACTTCGAGATGAGCGAAAGTCCGATGTAGCCGTCGATAGCGTCGCCACCGTCGCTATGAAATTTCCGAATGTAAACAGGGACGTTCCGAATGCCGACCTCGCCTATCTCCACTTCTCTGAGAAAGCCGTAGACGATCTCAAACCTTCCGTCACCTCCGATCCCCTTTGCAAAACCACCACGGGTGATCGGCTCGATCCCGAGCCTCTTTGCAGTCTTATCAGAGATCACCGAGATTCCGGAACCAGTGTCCAACACGAACCGAAGCGGTTGAACGCGATCGTTTACCTGTAGCTCGATCACGGGGCGATTGCCGATGACCTGGATCGGGACCGAGGTCTCCGTTTCGCCTTGCGTAACATAAAGCGTTCGTTTTTGACCGAGGAAGCGAAGAAAACTGATAAGGCCTTTTATGCGCGCCTTGCGTTCATCATCGGTGTTGCGGGCGATAGACAAAAACTTGTAATAAGCATCCGCCGCATCTTTATACCGCTCTGCCCGGGCCGAAACCTGCGCCAGCGCGAAAAAATAATCGGGCTCGTCGGAATCGTAAAAGACGGCTTCCTGAAGGTTATTCAAGCTATCGAGGATTCGGTTCTCGTAAAAATCAAGCATCCCGTAACCGGCCCACGCTAGAGCTTCCTTCTTGTTCAGCCGTAACGCATTGACGAACACTACGCGTGCTTCGCGGAACTTGCCCGCGCTTAGCAATGTAGCCCCAACCACTGCGAACGCATTCGAGTTTGACGGCTCCGCCTTTGCTATTGGGAGCGCAAGGTCAAACGCCTCACTCAGGCGTCTTTGTTTGACGTGAACCAGGGCGAGCTTGAGCTTGGCTCCGCTATGAGTCGGATTGATTTCGATCGCGCGTTTGAATACCTTCTCGGCTTCGAAGTATTCACCGCGGCGGACAAGCTTGTCACCTTGCTTGAGCAGCGAGCGAAAGTCCCCGCTGTTTACCTGTTGGACGTCTGGATGAGCGAAAGCCGAGGCGACGATGGCAACTGCGATCACGCCGAGGGCAACGGAACGCATTATCAAGGAAGGAGTCGAAACAAATCTTTTACAGACAAAAGCGGGTCGCATAGGGAAACTCCTATCCTGCTTGCAGCGTCAGCGATTAAAGTCACTTCAGGATCTGACCGGTCTTCATCGACCAGAGCACCAGATCCATTTCGTCAAAGTCTATATTTGTTCTATTCGTAAGGTCTCTTAACTTGTCTTCAACCCTTAGATACGCGGAACGGGTGTTTGGTGGCTTTGGGCTCTCGATTATTTTCAGCTCTGCGAGACACTTAAGTACGTGCTTGTCGAGTATCGCGTATCCCTTTAGCCCGATATTCCGTAAAAAGTGACTGGCTTCCTTATAACCCAAGCCCTTGATCCCCTTTTCCCTTACGAGCCAGTCGCGTCTTTCCAGCTTACATTCAAAGCTTTCAAGCTTCTTACGCAGTTCGAGATTGCAATGTTCTTGAAGGAAACTGCGGGATGCGAAAACGTACCGGGCACGTGCATTCGGATAGCGATGGACACCGGTCAGTGCCCTTGCGATCTCGGGCTGAGAGCCTTTACCGAGAAAGGGCCGAACGGCGTCGATCGATCTTAGACCCATTTTTGCCGAACATCCGCCGGTAAAAAAACAGAACACCATCTCCTCCCAGAGCTTGGCGTCGGTCCCCTCTTTCCAGATCGTATCGAACTCCGACAAGCGGCGTTTGATCTCATCCCGCCGTTCGTTATGAGCCTCGATAACCCGCTCGATCGTCAATATTTCTGGTGCTTTTTCCACGTGCTCCTAAATTCTATTTCCCGTCCTCAACGGGTGTCAACGAATTCCAGTGTTGGGTAGAAGGTCAGTTTTGAATTTCTCGCTAGTGCGATTAGATCGAGGATCCGGTGGTCCTGACGTCCGCTTTTCATCCTAATTCCGTGTTTTCGGTGTGTTCCGTGGTTCTCTTGGAAGCTCTGAACACGGAACACACCGAAAACACGGAACAAAGACGAACAAGAAACCTGCTCCGACGAAGCAAAACTGGAGCATCTCGCCGTCTGTTAAATTCATCGGAATGGCACGACTATTCCGACGGAATTAACCGATAGGGATAGGTATTGAAAAGAAGGCACTTGATCGTGGTATACTGGCACCTGCCTATCTCGCAGGCCGTAAAAGGGCCTGTCCCGCCTCAACGGCCGAACGAAATAATCAATGAGCAATTTTAGAATCAAAAATCCCATGCTTTTGTTAGTTGCCGCCATGGTTTTCTCTTCGGCGGCGATTGCTCAAGGTCCGGCCCAGACTAAACCTCTCTTTCAGGACATACAGGTCTATAACGAACCTTCCACGCCGTACGTTAAGAGAACGGGAAGTAACACGCCCTCGGCGGGGACTGCCGGTTCGGTTGTCGGCCTCGTTAAATCGTCTTTTCCGATTCTTGCCGATACTCAGATCCCCGGCCACTCAGGTGTACTGGTCGAGACGATCGACGGCAACGTAGTCGTTGAAAGCATGTCCAATTTCACCTTCAATCCGGCGTCGAACGTGAAGATCGCGACATCGTATGCGGTTCTGAAAACATTCGGACCGGACTACCGCTTTCCAACGAGCGTCTGGACAGATGGGAGCTACGATCAAACGACGCAGACCATCCACGGAAACCTTTATGTGTCCGGCCGCGATCCCATTTTCGGATTCGAACATGCCGTCGATCTTACTGCCGAGTTGAATCGGATGGGGATCCGGACGATCTCAGGCGACCTCGTTGTGACTGATAACTTTGCGATGAACTATTCGACATCGCCGCAACGTTCGAGCCAGGCACTGTTCACGACGATGGATGCCGCGAAGCGCCCGGCTGCCGCGACCCGTGTCTGGACGAATTATCTGATCAACTCAGGACGGTCGACGCCGAGCACGGGCCTTCCGAGCATCGTTTTTACAGGCAGCGTTTATGTGCAGCCGATGCCCAGCAACGCAAAGCTGTTATTCACGCACGAATCTACGCCGATGCGCGACATCGTCAAGGTGATGATGTGCTATTCGAATAATTTCGTCGCCGAGCGTTTGGGCGACATGGTCGGCGGGCCGTATGCGGTTGCACGACTTGTGCATCAGAATGCGGGTGTGCAGCCTTACGAATTCTCACTCGCCACGGCGAGCGGTCTCGGGATCAATCGCGTCACTCCGACCGCGATGATGAAGCTGCTTCGTATTTTGCGTACTGACCTTTCTCGCTACAAGATGACATTCGCCGACATTATGCCGGTGGCCGGGCTTGATCGGGGAACGCTTGAGAATCGCTTCGACACGGACTTTGCTTCGGGCAGCGTCATCGGCAAGACGGGAACGCTAGGTCAAACAGATGGCGGAGCGAGCGCTCTGGCCGGCGAGATCAGTACGCGTAACGGCAAACTCCTGTTCGTTATCTTCAATCAACGCGGCAGTGTTTCAAGGTTCCGAAGCTTTCAAAATAATTACGTCTCGATGATCCAGGGACAGTTTGGCGGGCCGGCACCGGTTGCTTACACGCCGCTCTCGCTCGATTACCGAATGTCCAAAACTCGCTTTGCATACCCGGGACGCATGGCTGCGACCAACGAATAAAGCAGAAACCCTTTCACGCAGAGCTCGCAAAGAACGCGGAGCGAAGAAAATGTCTTCCTCTGCGTTCTTCGCGAGCTCTGCGTGAAATTCTTCCGTTTGTTCAATTCCCCAAGATATTGCAAACTCTTCTTTCAGAAAACGCATCGTCCCGAGAATGAACGACATCGAACAAGAGCCTTCTGATTCCGAAGAACCCGAAGAACTAGCCGACCCTGTGATCGTCGAAGAAGCTGTTGAGACCGGGGACGCGGCGCCGCAAAAGCACCAGAGCGTAGCCAGGTCTGCCGGGATCGTCTCAATTGCAGTGATGTTCTCGCGGATCTTTGGACTGATCCGTGAGACGATATTCGCCCGTTTTTTCGGCGCCGGGTTTCTCTACGACGCCTTTATCGTTGGCTTCCGAATCCCCAATCTGCTTCGAGACCTCTTTGCCGAAGGCGCTTTGTCCGCGGCGTTCGTCAAGGTTTTCACCGACTATCAGCTCAAGAGCAGCGAGGCCGAGGCATGGCGGCTCGCGAGCCTCGTTTTCAATGCGCTCGCGGTCGTCTTAAGTATCGTCACGGTCCTTGGCATTCTGCTCTCGCCGCTGCTGGTGAGAGCCATCACGTACAACTATCTCGGCGATCCAAATCACTATTACCCGGCCGAGAAAGCTCAGCTCGCGACAACGTTGATGCAGCTGATGTTCCCCTTCATCCTGCTCGTCGCTCTTGCCGCACTGGCGATGGGCGTGCTGAATACGAAGGGGCGATTTGGTATCCCGGCATCCGCCTCAACCGCATTCAATATCGCGTCGATCATCGCCGGGCTTGCACTTGCATACTGGTTGAGCGGGGGAAGCTGGGAACGGTCGACGGACAAGTTCGCAATACCGAGCGAAGCGGCACAATGGGCGATGATCGGGATGTCGATCGGAACGCTCGTCGGAGGAGCTGCTCAGCTTGTGATACAGGTTCCGTCGCTGTTCAAGGTCGGGTTTCGCTTTTCACTCGGCTTGAGTTTTCGCGACGAGGGAGTGCGGCGCGTCATGCGTTTGATGGCACCGGCGATCATCGGCACAGGCGCAGTTCAAGTTAAGGTCGTCGTCGACACGGTGGTTGCCTCGGGGATCGACGGCGGTGCGTCATGGCTCAGCTATGCATTTCGCCTGATGCAATTTCCGATCGGGATATTCGGAGTCGCGATCGGAACGGCAGCGATCCCGACGCTTTCGCGGCTCGCTTCCGAAGCCAACTTCGCGAAGTTTCGCGATACGCTTTCGGACGCGATCAAGCTCGTCTTTCTTCTTGCCATCCCGTCAGCATTCGGGCTCATCGCACTCGGCGATCCAATCGTCAGGCTGATCTACGAGCGTGGCGAGTTCGACGCGTTCGACACGAATATGACCGCGTGGGCTTTGACGGCATATTCGATCGGCCTCGCCGGATACGCGGCGATCAAGGTGCTGTCACCGGCCTTTTATGCGCTCGATGATGCCCGAACGCCGATGTATATCAGTCTCGCGTCGATCCTCGTTCATGTGCCTGCAAGCTTTGGCTTGATGCAACTTCTCGCGACTGTCGGCGTAACGCCTGAACGCCCGAACGGCTACGGCCACGCCGGTGTCGCTCTCGCGACTTCAATCGTCGCGACAGTCAATTTTGCCGCTCTCATTTTCTTCATGCGGCGACGGATCAAGCGTCTAAACGGCAGGGATATTCTTATGTCGCTCATTAAGATCCTTGTCGCATCGTGCGCGATGTCGGCTTCAGCGTATGCGGTTTACTATTTTCTTCACGCATGGCTCGGCGAACGGAGCTTTCTCCATTCACTCGTCGAGGTATTTGTGCCGATGGCCGTCGCCGCTCTTATCTTCATCGGTTGCGCGAAACTCCTCCGCGTGACCGAGGTCGAGAAACTCTACTCGATCTTCGCTCGCAAATTCGGCAGAACAAGTTAGGCCTCAAGGCAGGTAGTGATTCGGGACAGGACGATCCCCTGCGAGGCCGAACTGCGTAACAAGCAAGCCGGCAGTTGAACGGTTGATCCACCATGTACCATCGCGATATACCGCGATGTCGCATTTCCCATCGCCATCATAATCACCAGGAGTCGGAATATCGGTCGCGATGCCGAACTGGATCATCGTCGTTCCCTGATCGGGCCGGCGAATATGCCATGTACCGGTCGACGGACGAAACACCGCCGGATTCTCCTTGCCGTCTCCGTCGTAATCGCACGGAACGAGTTGATCGGTCGGCACGCCGAGTCCGACTACCGTCGTCTGATAGTTCAGGCTCGACTGCGCGATCCACCATTCGCCGCCCATGAATATGCTGAAATCGGATTTGCCGTCTCCATCGAAATCGGCCGTGACCGGCGTCGCCGTGGCAAAGTTTTGAAAACCGCGGAGCGAGCCGTTGCTGCTCTGAAGGACATACCAAGTACGTGTCGATGGCCGATACACCGCGACATCGTCCACGGCATCTCCGTCATAATCGTCAACGACGGGAACGTCAGACGCCAGTCCCCAACCTGTCGCTACAAACGTAAAGTTTGTGCTGTTCAAGATATAAAAATCGGCCTGGCTGGGGTCATCGGTACCGCGAAAAACTGCGATGTCCGTCTTTCCATCGCCATCGTAATCGGCGGGAACGATCCGATCAGTCGAGATCCCCCAATGCAGACTCGCGAAACCGGCGGTCGTCTGATTCAAATACCAGTTGCCCTCGCTAGGTCTGAAAACTGAGACGTCAGTCCTGCCGTCGCCGTCGAAATCACCGGTCACGTTCGCGATCGTGAAAACCTCGTTGATGTTCGTCGCACCGAAGCCTTGCACTATCCCACCGCCGGCGAGATACACCTTGTTGCCGATAACCGACGCCCAGATTCCATGACGCGGCGTCTGCATATTCTGGATCCGACGCCACGTGTTGCTTACCGGGTTGTAGACTTCAACCTCGGCATGAAGAACGGGAATCTCGCCGCCGAAGACCCACAGCTGTCCATTCACCGCCGCAACGGCGATTCCCGAACGGCCCGTCGGCATTGGAGCGAGTATTGTCCACGCGTTCGTTCCGGGGTCATAAACTTCGAGGGCCGTGTCGGCATTTGCGCTGCCGCGTCCGCCGACGACGTAAAACTTTCCGTTGATGACCGCTCCTGCAGTGTGATTGCGCGGCACATTCATCGACGGAAGAATTACCCATTGATTATTCAGCGGATCAAAAACCTCGAATTCATTCTGAAGCATCGATCCGCCGTTGCCGCCCGCCACGTAAATCTTGTCGTTGATCACGCCGACCGCCGCCGTGCTGCCGTGTTGAAAATGCGACGGCGCAAGCGTCGACCACGTGTCCGTCTGCGGATTGTACCGGTATGTGAAATTGGAAACTCCGCCGAACGTGTACAGGGCTCCGCCGGCAAGTGCGGCATTGTTGTGATTATTGAGGATCGGAATCGGACCGGCCGGGAACCATGTATTGTTCGCCGGCTGATAAGCCTCGACAGTGCTGGTGGAGGCTCCCGTCGAAGTAAAACCCGCGATCACGTAGATTCGTCCATTGAAGACAGCGGTCGAGACCTCTTGTCGCGCCGACGGCATCGGCGCAAGCGTCCGCCACGATCCGTAACCGATCTGCCCCTTAACGACGGCGACTGCGACCGCACCAAGCACTAGTAGAATCAAAATCCTTCGCATAATCCGGCGCCCCTTTTTTTGTTTTCGGCATTTTATATCGCGGACGGTGTCTCAATCAATAAACATTTCAGTCGTGCCACCCGATGTGACTGCGCAGACTGGAGCGCATCCTTGCCTGCAACTTCGCGAAGCGACGTCAAACGATAGCGTGTCGAATCCATGGCGTTTTTTCGGGCTTCGCCCTCATGCAGGCAAGGATGCCTGCGCTCCAGTCGTTTGACTTGAAACGCGTACCGAATAACATGGAGACGAATGCCAATCAGACCCTTCAAAGGTATTGCACCAAAAATTCACGAAACGGCGTTGATCACGGACGATGCTTTCGTCATTGGCGATGTGCATATCGGCTCCGAGGTAAGTATATGGTTCGGCTCGATCATCCGGGGCGATGTCAATTACATTCGCATTGGCGATCGGACGAACATCCAGGATGGCAGCGTCATTCACGTCAGCTCAAAGGATCATCCGACCGTTCTCGAACACGAGATAACTGTCGGCCATCGAGTAACTCTCCACGGATGTTATGTCGAGACAGGCTGTCTGATCGGCATCGGTTCGATCATCCTTGACGGATCCCGCATCGGTCGCAATTCGCTTGTCGCCGCCGGAAGCCTCGTCACACCGGGGACTGTGATCCCGCCCGAATCGCTTGCCATGGGAGCACCCGCGAAAGTAAAGCGAAAGGTCACACCCGAAGAACTCGAAAATCTTTCGCGCTCATGGCGCAACTACGTCGAGCTGAGCCGGCAATATCTTTTGCAAACGTGACTTGTCGTGTGCATTCGCCGGTCACCTTTTACAATAGGCTGCGGCTATCGTAGAATCTCGTCGTCCCGATTCCCCTGTCTTTCCAAGAAACCTATGAAGAGAATTGTCGTGTCCTCTGTGTGGATGATACTCGTTGCTTTAGCGGTCTCGGCGCAGGACGAGGAACCGGGAAAGAATGAGCTGATGGTCTGGGGCGGTTACGCTCCGGCCGTGCGGACATTCGCGGTCGGCGGACGGACATGGGATGCGAGCCTCGGGATCGGAGCGGTTCGTTACTCGCATCGATGGAACAATAGTGACTGGGTAAATCTCAAATACACGCTCGACGCTTCTGTTGTTGTCTTGAACTATCCGGACAAGATAGTATCCGGCACCACGGTTACGCCGACTCGCGAAACGAAGGTCGGGATCGGCGTCGCACCGATCGGCCTGCAAGGTAATTTTCGGCCGCGGAAAAAGCTCCAGCCTTTCGTCGGATTGAGTCTCGGATTCTTACCATTTACCGAGACGATCCCGAACGTCACCGGGAAGAAACTTAATTTTACTACGGCGGGCGGCGGCGGGATTGAGTATCGACTCTCGAACAAGAAGGCCATCACATTCGGCTACAATTTCTATCACATCTCAAACGCGAGCCGTGGGATCGAAAATCCCGGGTACGACGCACATCTCGTCTTTGTCGGCTACACGTTCTTCAGTAAATAGCTGTAAAGTGAAAAGTGAAAGAGTGAAAAGGTGAAAAAGTCACGGCTCTCCGACTTTTCACCTTTTTCACCTTTTCACTCTTTCACTTTTTCACCATGAGTAAAACGAATCCAGCCCGTGGCATGCGCGACTTTCTTCCGGCAGACGTACGGAAACGCGATTACGTCATCGGGATCATCAAGGACGTCTACGAATCGTACGGCTTTGAACCCCTCGAAACACCCGCTGTCGAGAATCTCGAAACCTTGACCGGTAAGTACGGAGAGGAAGGCAACCAGCTCATCTTCAAGATCCTGAAAAGAGGAGAGAAGCTCGACGACGCGTTAGCGCAAAATCCGCAATCCGAAATCCGCAATCCGCAATTGGCCGACTTAGCATTGCGTTACGACTTAACCGTCCCGCTCGCACGCGTCGTCGCAAATCGTAAAAACGACATCCCGAAATTTTTTAAGCGTTACCAGATCCAGCCTGTCTGGCGCGCCGACCGTCCCGCACGCGGAAGATTTCGTGAATTCTATCAATGCGATGTAGATGCCATCGGATCATCGTCGATGATCGTCGAAGCAGAATTGATCTCGGCAGTGAGCGAGATCCTGACGCGTCTCGGTTTTAAGGATTTCATCGTCCGTGTAAATCATAGAGAGATCCTGACAGACATTCTCGACACCGCTGGAATTCCATCTGAATTGCACGGAGACGCACTCGTCGCCATCGATAAGCTCGATAAGATCGGAGCCGAAGGTGTCGCGAAGGAGCTGTCGGACCGCGGTGTATCGGACGCGGCGTCGAATATGCTACTCGACATTTTCGAGCAGACTCAACAGATCGTCGACGAAGGGAAAAATGTAAATCGTACAATCGTCAGCAATCTGATAAACATCGTGAGTAACGAGGTGTTGAGTGAGATCGGACAGATCCTGAAATTCGCGGACAAGTCTCCCATCCAGATCGACCCCAGTCTTGCCCGCGGACTTTCGTATTACACCGGGACGATCATGGAAGTAAATGTTCCCGACCTTGCCGGCTCTCTCGCCGGTGGCGGGCGTTATGACGGCTTGATCGGAATGTTCGGTAAGGAACAGATCCCGGCGTGCGGGTTGTCTATTGGCCTCGAACGCATCCTTGTCGTAATGGAAGAGCGCGGGATGTTTCCGCCGGAGATCGCGGAATCTGCGCCAGCCGATGTGATGGTCACGATCTGGAGCGAAGAAACGATCGGTGATTCGTTGAAGTTTGCGAACGAGCTTCGTTCGTTCGGCATCCGGGTGACCGTCTATCCGGAGCCAGACAAGTTCGGCAAGCAGATAAAGTACGCTGACGCGATCAAGGTCCCGTATGTTTGCGTCCTCGGTCCCGAAGAAATCGGATCAGGGAAAGTGAAACTGAAGAACATGAAGTCAGGCGAAGAAAAGTCACTGACGCTTAAAGAAGCTGCAGAGATCATTGGTTTGTCGACATGAGCCGAAAAATGTGCCGAGCGCAATTAGCCTTTGCCCATCGCTGTGCGGAAAAAAAGCTCCGCTTTCAGCAGACCGTAAGAATCCCGTGATCCTCGTACGCCCTTGAGTCCGCATTACGATGCACCGCAAGCTCGAACCCAAACTCCTTTCCATCCTTCGCGAAGGCTATACACGAAAAATGTTTGCCGGCGACCTGATGGGCGGTCTGACGGTCGGCGTCGTCGCACTGCCTCTGGCTATCGCTCTCGCGATCGCGTCCGGTGTAAAGCCTGAGCAGGGGCTCTACACCGCGATCTTCGCAGGATTTGTTATCGCCGTTCTCGGCGGAACCCGAACGCAGATCAGCGGGCCGACAGGCGCGTTCATCGTCATCGTTTACGGCATCGTCCAAAAATACGGCTACGACGGTCTCGTCGTTGCGACGCTTATCGCCGGAGTACTGCTGATCCTGATGGGCCTCGCCCGCATGGGCGCTCTCCTGAAGTTCATTCCCTATCCGGTAACCGTCGGTTTTACGTCGGGCATTGCGCTAATCATCTTCTCGTCGCAAGTCAGTGATCTACTCGGGCTGAAGATCGAGCACATGCCCGTGGATTTCGTGGAAAAATGGATCGAATTCGGCCGCCACATTTCGACAGTCGATCTTTACACGATCGAGGTCGCGGCGGCATCGCTTGCCATCATCGTTCTGTGTAATAAGTTTGTCCGCCGAGTGCCCGGCCCGCTCGTCGCTATTCTTTTGGTTACGGCGGCCGTGCAGATCTTCCAGATCCCGGTCGATACGATCGCATCGCGTTTTGGAGGCGTGCCAAGCTCTTTGCCGACGCCTCACATTCCTTTCATCAGCTGGCAAATGGTTAGGGATATGTTCTCGCCGGCACTGACCATCGCAATTTTAGCGGGGCTCGAGTCGCTGCTCTCGGCCGTTGTCGCCGACGGGATGACTGGAACGCGTCACCGATCGAACATGGAACTGATCGCACAGGGGGCCGGGAATATCGTTTCGGTGATCTTCGGCGGTGTGCCGGCGACCGGGGCGATCGCACGGACAGCGACCAATATCAAGAGCGGCGGCAACACTCCGGTGTCGGCGATCATCCACTGCGTTTTTCTGCTGCTCGTTCTCTTGTTCATAGGAAAATGGGCGGCGTTGATCCCGATGGCGACGCTCGCCGCTGTTCTTGTCGTCGTCGCGTACAACATGAGCGAGTGGCGTGAGTTCGTGCACTTGCTGAAAAGCCCTCGAGGCGACGTCGCGGTGCTCCTTGCAACTTTCTTGCTAACGGTTTTTATCGAGCTGACGGTAGCGATACAGGTCGGCGTGCTGCTCGCTGCGTTCCTGTTCCTGCAGCGAATGTCGACGGAAACCCAGGTCAACGTCATTACGGGCGATCTCGAGGACGATGACGAGGTGCGTGCACGCGACATGTCGAAGATCACGATCCCGGACGGCGTCGAGGTCTTCGAGATCTACGGCTCGCTCTTCTTTGGTGCCGTGAGGCAGTTCAAGGAGTCGATAAGGTTCGTCGCAAAGAAGCCGAAGGTCCTGATACTAAGGATGCGCCACGTTCCGACCATCGACGCGAGCGCGATACGTATATTTGAAGAACTAGCTCAGGAGGCACGCGAGCGAAATTACGCCATGGTCTTTTCGGCCGTCTCTCGAAGCGTATATCGCGTAATGCGAACGAGCGGTCTTGTCGATCTCGTCGGGAGAAAGAATTTCGCGGGAGATATCTTCGGAGCTCTCGCGATCGCCGAACAACATATTGCCGCCGGAGGCAGACATGACACAGATGCTCCAAATAAGTGATAACTATCAATCGGACGCTCTCAAAACGTTCCGAAATTATAAAAAGCTTGCCGAACGCGCGATTGAACAGGTATCGGATGACGAGTTCGTGGCCACGATCGACGAAGAAGCGAATTCGATCGCGCTGATCGTCAAGCATATCGCGGGTAACCTGCGTTCGCGATGGATGGATTTTCTTACAACCGACGGTGAGAAAGCGGACCGCAATCGCGACACTGAATTTGAAATGATTGACGACACGCGCGAATCGCTGATGAAGTTTTGGGAAGACGGGTGGCAGATTCTGTTTGAGGCGATCGAGCCTCTCTCGGCGGACGACTTCTCAAAAACCGTTACGATACGCAGCGAACCACACACAGTCGTCGAAGCGATCAACCGCCAGCTCACACACTACGCTTATCACATCGGACAGATCGTTTTGCTCGCGAAACATTTTCGCTCGAGTGCGTGGAAGACGCTCAGCGTTCCAAAAAATCGTTCGGCTGAGTTCAATCGATTCGTAACCGACCAAGAGAATACGAAGAAAGGTCTGGAACGAGGACTGGAGTTCTCGAAATCAGAAAAGTGATATGTGGCTCGTAATTATTAATGAAGTAATTATTAATTTCGTAATGTCATTACAAAATTAAAACGCAGAAAAAAGGCTGTTCTTTCGAACAGCCCTTTTCGTTTCAGCTTAGTAGTTCCGGGTAATTCGTCGTCCGCCAAGGCGAACACGGCTAACGACCACGGTTCTCGTGGTTCCATTCGCGAAATACGTGGTGCGAATGGTTTCACGATATCGGTAAGGACCTACCCATCTGACTCGTGTCGACGTCATTGTCCTCGTTCGGCGATTGTTCCACCGAGCTCTACGATTACGGGTCGGCTGAATAATTATCTGCTGGCCCGCTGTGAGTGAAGTTGACGTGGCTTTTGCCTCGGCAGACGGCACAACGAATGCCATCGTGCCTAACATTAACGATAAGACTATTAACTTTTTCATAATTCCTCCCTTGTTCGATTCCGCCCTTTTCAGGGACGCAATATTATGACGTTCTGGATATCCTCGTAGTTGACCTTTTCAGTGCAAAGTTATGTAAACGAGGCGTTTTCATTTCATACGTAATATGGAGAGCGTGTACTAAAGGTGCAAGCATCGTGCCCAAGAAATACCTCTGTGTTAATCTACTTGTTCGTTTGTCTCGTATGAAAGGCATCTCCATCCTAGGCTCCACCGGCTCGATCGGCTGCAACACTCTGAAAGTTATCGAACATCTTGGCGATCTTCGCGTCGTCGCGCTCGGTGCCGGCCGAAACATGCCAAAGCTGGCCGAGCAGATCGCGCGTTTCAAACCCGAGTTGGTTTCGGTCGATGACGAAGCGTGTGCCGAAACCCTCGAACGAGAACTGCATTCGCTCGACGCCGGGGTGCCGGTAATAAAATTAAATTCGAAAGGTCTCGAAGCTGTCGCAACCCACGAGCAGGCCGAAACCGTCGTGTCGGCCGCAGTCGGTGCCGTCGGATTTGTTCCGACACTGCGTGCGATCGAAGCCGGAAAGCGCATCGCGCTCGCCAACAAAGAAACGCTTGTCATGGCAGGCGAGTTGATGACGAAAGCTGCAGAAAGATCCGGTGCGGAAATTCTGCCGGTCGATTCCGAGCACAACGCGATCCATCAATGTCTCAGAGGAGAAAAGAAAAGTGAAGTTCGTCGCCTTGTCCTCACCGCTTCGGGCGGGCCGTTTCGCGAGTGGTCAAAAGGCGAGATCGCGAGTGCTACTCGTGAAGAAGCTCTGAATCACCCGAACTGGAAGATGGGCGAAAAGATCACGATCGATTCGGCGACGCTCATGAACAAGGGACTGGAGGTGATCGAGGCTCGGTGGCTTTTCGGATTCGACGCGGATCAGATCTCGGTCGTAGTACATCCGCAGTCAGTCGTGCATTCCATCGTCGAAATGATCGACGGATCAATGATCGCGCAACTTGGCGTGACCGACATGAAACACGCGATCCAGTACGCACTCACATTTCCGGATCGACGCGAGAACTGTTTGCCGCCGCTTGATCTCCCCGGTCTCAGCTCCCTGACTTTCGAAGAACCCGATACGGAACGATTCCCGTGCCTCGCACTTGCTTACGACGCTTTAAAACGCGGCGGAACCGCTCCTGCCGAATTGAATGCGGCTAATGAGGTCGCGGTCGCCGCATTTCTTGAAGGCAGAATCAGTATTCCCGATATCGCAAGACTGATCGGATCGGTCATGCAGCAGCATCGTTCTCGAGAGGCGAGTTCGCTCGAGGCGATATTGAGTGCTGACGGCGAGGCCAGAAAGGCAGCGCATGCGTGGGTAAACGAGGTGCGCGGTGTCGCTCCGGTAGGAGCGTAATTTTCGCAGATGTCTTTGTCGAACGCCCGCTCCGATGGGAGCGGAATGTTTGTAGACAGAGATCGCCCGCTCCGCTAGGAGCGAAATGTTGTAGGCGTCGCGTCTTGAACAAACACCCGCTCCGTTAGGAACGAAATGTTTGTAGCCGTCGTGTCTTGAACGGACCCGCTCCGCTAGGAGCGAAATGTTTGTAGCCATAGATCGTTATCAACACCCGCTCCCTTGGGAGCGGCATCACGATTTCGCTCCTCTGGAGCAAAGGCATTAATCTTGGCGGGTGCTACAAACATGTCGCTCCCAACGGAGCGAAGAAGGGCTTTGTCCTTGCATGTTTGACGCCGCTTGGCTGCAGTTCTAAACTTTTAGATTGCAACGCCGATGGACGATAACGGCTCTAAAGCATTGGTTTTTATAAAGGATTTTCGAGTATGCCCGATACTATTTTAGTTATTTTAGCAGTCATTTTCGTGCTCGGTATTGCGATCAATATCCATGAGTTCGGACATTTCATTGTCGCGAAACTGTTCGGTATGCGTGTCGAAGCTTATTCGTTCTTCGGTCTCGGACCGCGGATCTGGGGCTTCAAGGTCGGCCACACGGATTATCGCATCAGCGCTATACCGCTCGGCGCATACGTAAAGCTTTACGGCGATGAAGCAACGGCTCCACTCGAAGGCGGCGGTTCGAATGACGAGAAGGTTCCTGACTCGGAGCTGTATGAGCTTCGCCCAAGATGGCAAAAGTTTCTGGTAATGCTTGGCGGGCCGTTCATGAACGTCGTGCTCGCGATGGCTATACCGTTCGGGGCGGCTTTGATGTATGGCGTTCCGTCGATGCCTGCTCCGATCGTCGGCATCACCGACAACGGGGGAGCGGCTGAGACGGCGGGCATTAAACCGGGCGATAGGATCATCGCGTTGAATGGCGTAGATAATCCGACCTGGGAAACCGTCCGCGACGAATCGCTTATTTCACCGGGACGCCCTATAAACATGACCGTCGATCGCGGCGGAAACAAGGTTCCAGTCACGGTGACTCCGGTCGAAAATGTCATTGACGGCAACAAGATCGGGGAGATCGGAATGAGGCCGGACGCGGGAGTAGAACCTGTAGTCGCCGGCACGGTAGTTCCCAATAGTCCTTCCGCTGAAGCAGGGCTTCAACCCGGCGATAGAGTGATCGCCTTTAACGGTCAGACCGTCCGCAACAGCCAGGAGTTGACGAACCAGATCCGGGAAAACAAAGACGCTCCCGGGAAAATGACCGTCGAGCGTAACGGAGAACGGGTTGAACTTACCACCGTTGCCCGGGCGAACGACAAGGGCATCTACATGATCGGCGCGGGATTCGGTGCGGGTACCTTTGCGACTCGGGTCCCGGTTGGGGTTGGTGGTGCCGTGGCTTTCGCATATGAGTCTAACATGCGCGTCCTGCGACTTACCGGACGCGTGTTTGGGCAGATGTTCTCGGGCGAACGGTCCGTTCGGGATGCAGGTTTGTCCGGCCCGGTCGGTATCGTTTCCATGATCGCGCAGGTAGTTCGCGAGGCGGGCTTTGCCGGTCTGGTCGCGATTCTTGCGGTTATCAGCCTTAACCTTGGCATATTTAATTTGCTGCCGATCCCGCTGCTAGACGGCGGACAGATCATGGTGCTTGGAATCGAAAAGGTTCTTTCATGGTTTGGTCGAACCTTGTCGATGGCTTGGAAGGAACGGATCCAGCTTACCGGTCTGGCGTTTATCCTGCTGTTGATCGTGTTTGTCACGTTCCTCGATATTTCGAAGTATTTTTAAGAAAGTTTGCGAGAAGTTTGCATTGAAACAGAGTTTGCTAAGTTCGCAGAGTAACAGAGTTTGCTAAGTTTGCAGAGTAACAGAGTTTGCTAAGTTCGCAGAGTAACAGAGTTTGCTAAGTTTGCAGAGTAACAGAGTTTGCTAAGTTTGCCGCGTTCTGAGAGATGCTAGGTCGGGACTCTGCTAACTCTGCTAACTCTGCCAACTTCCTGAGAACTCTGCCAACTCTGCCAACTTCCTGAGAACTCTGCCAACTCTGCCAACTTCCTTAGAACTCTAAAATAAATGAGAGTTTCAAGACCAGTCAAAGTACGCGATATTCAAATCGGCGGAGGCGCACCGGTCGTCGTCCAGTCGATGACCAAGACAGACACGACCGATGTTGACGGTACGATTCGGCAGATCGAAGAAATGGTCAAGGCCGGGTGCGAGATCGTTCGGATCGCGGTTCCCGATGATGACGCGGCAGCGGCGATGTACGAGATCCGGAAGCGGACCGATGTCCCGATCGTCGCTGACATTCATTTTCACTACAAACTTGCTTTGAAGGCTCTAGACGCGGGGATCGACAAACTCCGCATCAATCCCGGCAATATCGGTTCGATCGATCGCGTTCGTGAAGTCGTTCGTGCCGCCGAAGCTCGCAAGGTCCCCATCCGCATCGGAGTCAACGGCGGATCGCTCGAAAAGGATTTGCTGAAGAAGTATGGCTCGGCTACGCCTGAAGCAATGGTCGAATCCGGGATGCGACACGTTCGCATACTCGAAGACCTCGGCTTCACCGACACGATCATTTCTTTGAAAGCGTCGGATGTGAATCGAATGGTCGCGGCTTATCGCCTGATGGCGGAGAAGGTTGATTACCCTCTTCACCTCGGCGTGACCGAAGCCGGGACGCCCTTCGGTGGAACTATCAAATCGGCGATAGGTTTGGGTGTTCTCTTGCACGAAGGTATCGGTGACACGATCCGCGTTTCGCTCGCCGCCGAACCGCACGAAGAAGTTCGCGTCGGTTGGGAAATTTTGAAATC
>JANMUW010000431.1:0-4243 GCA_031392105.1 Acidobacteriota bacterium
CCTTGTGCGCACGAGCGGGGAATCGAATTTACTGGACAGTAACGGCGGAATCTTTCTAAGACGTGCCGACCAGATTCCTGAACCGGATCGTATACTTCTGCACACGGTTGCACGGGTTGTGATCGTGCCGGAACGGGGAGATCTGAAAGAGGAACTTTTACGTAAAGGGGTTACGGCTGAGTTACCCAGGCCTTTTGGCCAAACGGGTCCAAGTCGACGCTATCCCGAACCTTCGGCGGCACTGCCCGAGTTAACTTTTTTCAACGGACTTGGCGGATTCGGTAAGGCGGGAAAAGAGTACGTCACCTTGCTTGGCGAAGGCCAGTGGACGCCTGCGCCGTGGCTGAATGTGATCGCCAACGAAATGGATTTCGGTTTTCAGGTTTCCGAAACCGGCTCGGGTTTTACGTGGTCGGCCAACAGTCGGGAAAACCGTATTACCCCTTGGTCAAACGATTCTGTTAGCGACCCGCCGGGCGAAGTAATATACCTGCGCGACGAAGAATCCGGCACGATCTGGACAACCACGCCACTACCCATCCGTGAAGCTGAACCCTACACGATAAAACATGGGCAAGGGTACACAATATTTGAACATTTAAGCCACGGAATAGGACAGGAACTTCTTATGTTCGTGCCGCTTGATGCACCGGTGAAGCTTTCGGTTTTGCGCCTCCACAATCGAACCAACCGTAAGCGAAAGTTATCGATCACGAGTTACAGCGAACTCGTTTTGGGGTTTGACCGTGCTCAAACCGCACAATTCATCGTCACTGAAGTTGATAATGCAAAAAACTATATCCGGGCGCGCAATCCGTACAATAACGAGTTCGCGGAACGCATTGCTTTCGTTGCCACTGGCTCGGAGATAAGTTCTCTGACCTGCGACCGAAAGGAATTTGTTGGCAGGAATGGAAGTCTTTTAGCGCCGGCGGCACTTGGACGTGAAAAATTGTCAGGTCGAAGCGGAGCCGGCCTGGACCCGTGCGCGGCATTGCAAACGGTCGTCGAGCTCGAGCCGGACGAAGTACGCGAGATCTTTTTCTTGATCGGTGAAGGCGAATCAATAGAAGAAGTCGAGAACACCATTTCAAAATTTCGAGAATCCTCGCAGGTGAAAGATTCTTTTGCCGATGTCCTGGCTTACTGGGACAAACTACTGGGTGCTATCGAAGTCCGTACGCCGGACGCGGCGTTGGATACGATGGTGAATCGGTGGCTTTTATATCAAACATTAGCGTGCCGCGTTTGGGCGCGTTCAGCATTTTATCAGTCGGGCGGTGCTTTTGGTTTTCGCGATCAACTGCAGGACGTCATGTCCTTGGTTTATACAAAGCCGGATATTGCCCGTGAACAAATTCTGCTTGCGGCTGCTCACCAATTCAAAGAGGGAGATGTTCAGCATTGGTGGCATCCGCCGACGGGACGCGGTGTACGAACCCGTTTTTCCGATGATCTTTTGTGGCTCCCTTTCGTGACAAGTTTTTATGTCGATAGCACCGGCGACGAATCGATCCTGGACGAGGTGGTTGCATTTATTGAGGCCCCAACACTTGTTGAGGGGCAAGACGATGCCTACGCTCAGCCGACGATTTCGCAAGAGTCGGCGAGTATATTTGAACACTGTGCGCGATCCATAGACCGAAGCTTGGCGATCGGCGAACACGGTCTGCCGCTCATGGGATCTGGAGACTGGAATGATGGAATGAGCAGCGTCGGCAATGGCGGAGAAGGTGAAAGTGTGTGGCTTGCGTGGTTTTTGATCAATACGCTGACTGACTTCACACCGTTCTGCGATTCGCGCGGCGAGAAAGAACGTAGGGTAAGATATCTCCAACATATCGAAGATCTAAAAACCGCAGTGGAAAAAAATGCGTGGGACGGAAACTGGTTTCGTCGTGCTTATTTTGACGACGGCACGCCGCTTGGTTCAGCGGAAAACGAAGAATGCAAGATCGACTCAATTGCCCAGTCGTGGAGCGTAATTTCAGGCGGCGCGAATTCTCAGCAGGCGGCACGCGCAATGGCCTCGGTCGACGAATATCTGATCAGGCGCGGCGACGGGATCGTACTTTTATTTACACCGCCGTTCGACAAAAGCCCGCTCAATCCAGGCTATATTAAGGGCTATCCTCCCGGTGTCCGAGAGAACGGAGGACAGTACACACATGGCGCCATTTGGACGGTCATCGCATTTGCAATGCTCGGTGATGGTGATAAAGCGGGCGAGCTTTTTGCTTTGCTCAATCCAGTGAATCACGCTTCAACGCGTGCCGGCCTTCACAGATATAAAGTAGAGCCGTATGTCGCGGCGGGCGATGTATATTTCGAACCCCAACACATCGGACGGGGAGGTTGGACCTGGTACACAGGATCGGCGAGTTGGATGTATCGTGCCGCTGTTGAATCCATTCTCGGCTTTCATCTACGAGGTACCACTCTAAGAATTGAGCCGTGCATCCCGCGAAGTTGGCGAAATTTTGAGATCGATTACCGACGTGGAGAGGCGCTTTACCAGATCAGAGTGGAAAACCCCTCAGGGGTCTGTCGCGGAGTTGTGGAAGTCCGGCTTGATGGTGAATTATTATCATCAAATGAAATTCCTTTGAGCTCTGACCAGAAAACGTATCAGGTATTGGTCGTACTAGGTGAAACTCGAAATGTTTGAAAGCGGTGACGCCAAATGGAGGTTACTGGACTTCGCTTGATGAACCACGGTCAATGGAAAAAAGCGTCCGTAAGATCAAGAAAATTCTGATCGCCTATGATGGCTCGGGATACTCTCATGCGACGTTGTATGAACTACAGCAAAGCGGGTTACCGCAAGAAGCCGAAGTTATCATAATTTCGGTTTCTGAGATCTGGCTCCCCCTTGAGTATGAGGATACCGAAATTTTCCGCGATCCTGACGTTTCTGCGTATTACAAAAAATATCGTGAGCAGACTGGAAAACGCTTGGCAGAAACAAAAGCGATCGCGACCGCCGCTCGCGATGAACTACTGAGATATTTTCCTAACTGGGACATAAATATCGAAGTAGTATTCGGTTCACCCGCGACAGAAATTTTGTCGAGAGCGTCTGAGTTTGAGCCCGATCTAATTATAGTCGGGCCTCAAGGACTTTCATCTGACCGAGAAACTGGATTAGGAAGCATTTCACATAAGATTTTGGCGGAAGCCAAATGTTCGGTGCGGATTTCCCGCGTCAAGCGTGATGTTCCTCTATCGCCATTCAATATTTTGATAGGCTTCGATGGCTCGGATGGATCTATGGCAGCTGTCAGGGAAGTTGCTTTACGGCCGTGGAAGACAAAACCGGAAGTTCGCCTCTTATCAGTTACTTACCCGTTTACTCTCTTAGAGCCCGGCCGTGTTCTTCAGCCAGTCCCGGGCATGTCCGAGGGAAGCATGGCCGGTGAAAAAAAATGGGTGGAAACTCTCGCGACTGATGCTTTACGAATATTGCGGGACGCAGGTCTTTCCGCAACGCTAAACATTTACTCTGGAAATCCCCGGATGATCTTGATCCGCAAAGCCCAGGAATGGGACGCGGATTCGATCTTTGTCGGTGCACATTCCCGCCACCTGCATCTGAGATTCGACTCTGTTGGGTGCGTTGCGTTAGGAATAGCATCGCGCTCGGATTGTTCGGTTGAAGTCGTGAGAGAACAAACTCGCCGATTGGACTAGCAGAACGAACCCAGAGAATTAAATTAGGAAAAGTTCAAAAGGGCACTTGCGGAGCGGGGCAGAGTAAGCGTGGCGATAACCAACCGACCTCGTACTAATTGCACATGTTATTTTCTCGATCCGGCTGACCTTGCGCCGGCATGGCTTACATCTTCCGGCAAATCGCGCACTTAACTTTTCGTGCCGCCGCCAGTAGGTGTCGTGGTTGTTTTTGTTGATTAAAACTATTGTCCGATCAACGCGTTCATCGCCTGTGCAAGCTCGATGCGTGTGATCGAGCGTGATGAGTTGAAAGAATTTCCATCGAGTCGAATGAAGCCGCGCTGAAGGGCGACAGCGACGTATCCTCGATAAGCCGATGGGATCGACGACGCGTCAGTCATCGTAATCGGCAAAGCTGTCGACGAAGTGAGGGATTCGAGACCCGCAGCTTTTACATAAGCGATAGCTGCGATAAGTTTCGTCGTCGAACTGTTCGGATAAAATCTTCCGCCTGCGGCAGCATCGACGATGAGAGCGCCAAATGGATTCGCCTGCAAACTTTCAATCGAGT
>JANMUW010000488.1:0-3943 GCA_031392105.1 Acidobacteriota bacterium
GCGACGTTCTTCATGACGAACATGATGCCGCAGGCACCGAACAACAATCAGGGCCCGTGGGAGGAGCTTGAATCGTACTGCCGTACGCTCGTTGCGCAGGGTAATGAGCTTTACATCATTATGGGCGGCGCGGGCCAAGGCGGAAGCGGCTCAACTGGCGGTATCACAAATACCGTAGCGAACGGCAACGTAGTGGTTCCGTCCGTTACGTGGAAAGTGATCATCGTTCTCCCAGTCGGTGCGAATGATGTTGACCGTGTCTACAAGACGACTCGAACGATCGCCGTGATCATGCCGAATAGACAAGACATCGGCATCAACACGCCGTGGCGTAACTTCCGTACAAGCGTTGATCGAGTCGAGGGATTGACTGGCCTTAACTTTTTCTCGAATGTTCGGCCGCAGATCCAAAACCTGATTGAACGAAAGGTTGACACGCAGTAGGCGACTTCTTTCGGGTTTTGTTCGGTGTATTCCGTGGTTATGCCAGTGAAGTAACCACGGAATAAACGGAACGCATGGACGTAACCGCTGAGTTCATTTCAGCATTTCCGATTCTATCTAAAAATTATTTTTCGAAAATCACTTGTGCGACCGCATGCTCGGACGTATGCGAGATCGAAATATGCGCACGGGTGGAGCCGGTCTTTTTGAAAAGCGTCTCGGCCTCGCCGGAGATGTGCAGCGACGGAACGCCCTGGTCATCCGGCAGGATCTCGATATCGTGCCAGGTTATCTTTCCCCGCCAACCGGTCTGCAGCGCTTTCAAAAACGCTTCTTTCGCAGCGAAGCGTCCGGCATACGATTGTGCTGCCGCGGCGCCTTTCGCATCACAGTATGCGCGTTCGGCGTCGGTAAAAACGCGTTCTCCAAAACGAGGTGTTCTCGCCATGGTTTCGGCGATGCGATAAACTTCGACAATGTCGACACCGATCGAGACGATCATAAAGAAGTCATGAGTGATGAGGGACGAGTGATAAGTAAAAGCAACTCCTCGACGTCGTCACTCGGGGACGAACAGATTCTAACCGATGCAGGCTTCCATTGGCGAGAACGCGATGGAGTACGCATTTTAGTTTGCGACGCGCTGGAACGCGCCGGTTTTACGAATGCGTTTTCTACTCGCCTTGGCGGCGTTTCACCGTTTCCGGAAAATGATTTGAATCTCGCGGGGTTCGACGAAGATTCGGCGGCGAATATTGAAGAGAACCGGCGTCGTTTTCTCTCTGCATTCGACGGGGATTTTCGGCTCGCGACCGTCTGGCAGGTTCACGGTGATAACATCAAGCTTGTTGCCGACGAATCGGATGTCGACACTTCGAATCAGAAGTTCGACGCTCTTGTTTCTGCGCTGCCTAACGTTCTTGTCGGAGTAAAGACTGCTGACTGCGTGCCGGTGCTTCTCGGGGATTCGAGGAAAGGCACATTCGCCGCGGTCCATGCGGGATGGCGTGGGACGGTCGAATCGATTGTCGCAAAGACCGTCGAAAGAATGGGAGAGATATTTGGGAGCAGGCCAAAGGATCTTGTCTGTGCGATCGGTCCGGCAGCTTGCGGTCGAAATTACGAGATCGGGCAGGACGTCATCGACGGGTTTAAAAACAATTTTCCATCAAGCGAAAAGTATTTTTCTCCTACTCGCGAAGGACACGCACTCGTCGATCTGCACTTAGCTAACAAGGACCAGCTATTGGAGAAAGGTGTTCCGGAAGAGTCGATCTTCACTTCACCTCTCTGCACAATGGAGCGCACGGACCTGTTCTTTTCATACCGGGTCGAAAAGAAAAAGTACGGCAAGACCGGACGTCTTTTGTCGGTGATAGGCAGGCTTAAGAACGGTAAACGGTAAGTGGTAAGTGGTAAGATCGGGCGGGCCTACTCGGGCGGCTACGACAACTTACCGTTTACCACTTACCGCTCACAACTTTTAATTGACCCGCGCCGTCATCACTACATTCTTCGTCTTGGGTGGATAACAAACCTCGTCCGTACATGCCTGATAGCGGACGGCGGCGGTTACACGGATCGTTTTCCCTTTGAAGTTTGCGGGCACGGTGACTGTGAAAGGAAAATTGATGCGGCCCTCGTAGACGTTTATCAGATTCTCAGAAAACTGAAATTTGCGATTTCGGCCGCTCGGATAGGTGACACCGCTGACGCGAAAGCCGGAGCCTCGGAGTGATACGACCGTCGGTATCGCGTACTCACTCGATGGCCGGCTCGAATTGACATGGAGTCCGCCCGGTATCGTCATGACAACATTTCCGCGGGCCGTTTGACCCCGGGTAACGGTGCCTTTTCCGATCGAGCCCGTTACTGTCTGAGGCCGGACGTCGATCGCCGCGATCGCACAGAATGAAAGAAACAGGATTGCAGTGAAAACGGTCTTCTTCATAAAAGGAATTTATTTCAGAGTAAAGCTCTGCAGTGTCGGATCAATTTTACCGGCGTATTCGTCCTCATATTCGGGAAGTACGGCGAAACGTAGCCGGTACACATCGCTGTCGGCGGCGACTATCTTATAGAAGGCTCTAACGTCAATTTCGTTTGCCGTCTCGTTCACATTAAGCTCCCGCGAAGCCGACGTCTGCAGTGTCACCGTAGCCGTCGTCGCGGCCTGCCGGATAGCATCCTCAACACGAGCAACGTCCGAGTTCCCGATAATGTCGATCTCGATAGTCGATTGTCGGGTCCCGATCTTGTCACCCTTCCCGAAATCTCTGGAGTACGCCATGAACTCGTGCGACTCGTCCCCGATGACATGCAGGAATCCCTCAGGCTTTTGCAGCGAGTACTTTTCGGTTTCGATGAACTCCGCCTCGAACGCATCGGCTGCCGTCTTCTTGATCTTTGTCGAAGCCCATACCATTAGGGCGACGAGAATTAGTCCCGGGATCAAAAGCTCCATAAATTACTACAAGCCTGCGATCTGCATGAGATTCGGCTCCTGCTTCGCTGCTAGCTGCCCACACGCCGCATAAATGTCGCGCCCGCGCGGCCTTCGCACATAAGCCGAGACGCCGCGTGACTCGAGTATCGATTTGAAACTCGTCACACGATCCGCGTCGGGTGGATGATATTCGAGCGGCTCGGCCGGATTGTGCGGGATCAGGTTGATCTTCACACGACGCAGATCGTAACGCTTTACGAGATCGGCCAAAGCCTCAGCGTGTTCATCGGAATCGTTCACGCCGCCGAGCAAGACGTACTCGAACGTAAACCGCTCTCCGCGTTTTAAAGTTTTCTCAAAAGCTTTTGCGGCGGTCATCAGCGCGTCGATATTCCAGCGTTTGTTGATCGGCATTAGCTGATCGCGAAGCGTATCGTCCGCGGCTGACAGAGAGATCGCAAGATTCGGCCGTCGCTCGAGTTTTGTAAATTCTTTTATTTTTGGAACGATGCCGGCGGTCGATACCGTAACGCGCCCTGGAACGATGAACAAGCCATTCTGGTCCGACATTATTTCGAGCGCTTTAATGAGATTCTCGAAATTCAGGAACGGCTCGCCGGCGCCCATCGCGACGAGATTAGTTCCATGCGGCGTCTCGCCTCCGACACCGTAGACATCGTTGAGAACGATAATGATCTGCTCGACGATCTCACCCGCCGTAAGATTTCTCAACAAACCGAGTTTCGCCGTGAGGCAGAAGTCACACTTCAGAGGGCAGCCCGACTGCGACGAGAAACAGATCGTGTCGCGGCGCTGCTCTGGAATAAACACAGTCTCCACCGGCAGGTTGTCGTGCGTCTTCATTAAGTAGCGGCGGGTGCCATCCTCGGAAACGTAGCGCGACTCTACTGTAAGGGTGGATGCGCGTGCTGCCTGTTTTAAACGCGAACGCAACTCTTTCGGCAAGTCGGTTATTTCATCGAAACTGCGCAAGCGTCTGTGCTGTAGCGCGCCAAAGATTTGGCGGCCGCGATAGGCGGGTTCGCCCAGGCT
>JANMUW010000500.1:0-1625 GCA_031392105.1 Acidobacteriota bacterium
GCGATGCTCGTTCAACCACAGGCCTCCGAAAAGCGGATCGGCTATATCCAGAGAAAGAAGAAGCAATCATGACAGACAAGAATCCGTTAGGACTAAAAAAGATACATCACGTTGAGTTTTACGTTGGCAATGCGAAGCAGGCGGAGTTTTACTATCGCAAGGCGTTCGGTTTTTCACGGGCCGGGTATATGGGGCTTGAGACGGGTAACCGTGAGGTGACGAGTTATCTGCTGCGGCAGAACCGTGTCAATTTTATCTTGACCACGCCTCTTTCGCCCGAGCATCCGGGAGCCGAGCACATCAAGCAGCACGGCGACGGCGTCCACGACATTGCTTTTCAGGTCGAGGATGCCGATCACGCGTTTCACGAAGCTGTGAAGCGTGGTGCGAAGGCGGTCGAGGAGCCGCACGATCATGGTGACGAGAACGGGGTTGTCCGCCACGCGTCGATCGCGGCATACGGCGACACGATCCACTCATTCTTCTCGTACACGAGTGCCGGTAGCCCGCACGTTAGTAAGGGCTCACTTGGTGGAGAAACTAGCGCGACCGGCACGGCCGCAACTCAACAGACAGAAACCGCTCACGTTTATTCAGGCGTTTTCCTTCCCGGATTTATCGCACAGGAAGTTGCGGGCGACGACGTCGGCATTCAGCTTGTCGATCACATCGTCGGCAACGTCGAGCTCGGTAAGATGAATTACTGGTGTGATTTCTATCGCGACGTGATGGGCTTCGAACGCTACATCACTTTCGACGATAAAGACATCTCGACTGAATACTCCTCGCTGATGTCGATCGTGATGAGCGACGGCGGCCACAATATCAAGTTCCCGATCAACGAACCCGCGATCGGCAAAGGCGGAAAATCGCAAATTCAGGAATACATCGATTTTTACCGCTCAGCCGGCGCACAGCATGTCGCACTACTGTGCAAAGATATCCGCCATACAGTCGCACTGCTACAGGCGAATGGCGTCGAGTTTTTGCGTGTGCCTGACACTTATTACGAAGAGATCGTTGACCGGGTCGGTGCAATTGATGAGGATCTCGAAGACCTGAAACGCCTCGGCATCCTCGTCGACCGCGACGACGAAGGCTACCTGCTGCAGATCTTCACCAAACCCGTAGAAGACCGCCCCACCGTCTTCTACGAGATCCTCCAACGCAAAGGCTGCAAAGGCTTCGGCAAGGGCAACTTCAAGGCGCTGTTTGTTTCGATCGAAGAAGAACAACGACGGCGAGGAAACCTCTAAACTTAATGAAACGGACCTGCTCCAGACTCAGCTACCTATTTGCGACCGTTCTTATCGCGTTATCGTGGTCTGCTTCTGCTCAAGATACTAACGAATACAAAGTCTACGACGCGGTTGTTCGGCACATGTTCCGCGATGGGATCACACAGTTCGACATGAAAGCGAAGGTCGATCAGATCGTGATCCGAGATCGAACGCAATCGGGGTACGCATACGGCCCAAGCGAGGAGAACTGGGAGCAGGTCAAGATCCGTTTGCGATCGCTTTCCGACGACACCATCGCCGGCTACGAAACCGCCCGGAAAACCGAGTTCTATCTAAAAACCAAGCTCGACATCCCGTTCAAGTACTTGCTCATCGGCGATAAGC
>JANMUW010000052.1:0-14191 GCA_031392105.1 Acidobacteriota bacterium
TTGTTTTCTCGGGCACACAAGTTGAATTTTATCGGGGTTATTTGCGAGTCTTGTTTCGCAGTGTGACGAGTATCGCGTCGCTCACTTTTCTTTCACCCTCTTTGTCCGATGGCGTGTTGATAATCTTGCCGTCGAGGAACATTGTCGTCGATCCGCCGCCGTCGAGATTCTTTGCATCAGTCGCGCCGAGAGATAAGAGATATTCGGCGAGCTCTTGGAGATTCATTCCGACACTCACGCCCGGCTGACGGCCGTCGACCGTTATCATCAGAAACTTCCCGTCCTTTAACTTCGCGACCGCGGTCCGAGGATGCCGAATTTCCGCGAACGATTTGCTCGCCTTTTCTTCTTCCCATGTGATATCGATCTTGCCGTTTTTTAGAAGTTGAGGGACACCGTTTGTTACGTCCTCAAGCTTAAAAACAACGTCCGGATCAAACGTCAGGAAACGCTCCACCCTTTTCCTCTCCTTTTCGATATCCGGTCCAAAGTCGTACATAACTTCGCTGTGAACTTTGTGCTGGCGAATTCGCGCCCCCACTTTCCATCGTTCAATCAGTCCATCGCCTCCATCACCATCACCGGATAGGACAAATCCGTCTCTCGGAATCGGGCTATTGCCGCGACGATCGATCGATATCACTTTGCCTCTCCTGAGAACCAACTCAACTCCTCCGCTCTTCGTGCGGGTTGAGTTCCCAAAATCCGGTGTGTAAACGATTACCTCATCCTTCAATCGCTCGCGGTTCGTTCCGGCGATTTCTATTCCGGTATAGTTATCGTCGACAACCGACGCGCGGAAATCCGGATGGCCAAAGTAGACCTTCGTCGCCGACCTGCCATTAATGATCCCAACGGCAGCTCTTAAATCTTTACTCTCGCTGAAGAGTCTCTTATCTAGGATGAGTACACCGGCGGCGTCGCCAGCGTATTCACTCTTATCCAATCTGAAAAACCCGGCGTTGATTGCGGCGACGGCGTGATAACGTTTCGCGATCGCAGATGTCGGCTCGACACCGATAGCCTTGTCGAACGCGTGATGAACATCGAGGCGAACTTTCGTTAGATCGAGACGCAGCAGATTTATCTTCACCGGATCGGTGCCGATCTTGTGATCGACTTGTGCGTACTCGACGCCGGGATGAACGGCCTTGAAATCCTGCGCGGAAGAATTGCCACAGAGGACACAGAGAAAGAAACCAAAATCGAAAGGGTGACGAATTGAAATCTATTACGGTCGCGGCGGATATTTTTCATACTCTGTGTGCTCTGTGGCAAAAACTTTCCTATCATAACTTCGATGCAGCGAATCAACGAAAGAGTCGTGCAGCTCAACGAAGCCACGCCGAATCCAAAAGCGCGATACGTTTTGTACTGGATGCAGATGTACAAGCGCACGACGCACAACCACGCGCTGACGTTCGCGGTACGGAAAGCAAACGAACTGAAACTGCCGCTCGTTGTCTATGAAGGGTTGAAGTATTACTACCCGTGGGCGAGTGATCGCATGCATACGTTCATCCTGGAGGGCGTCGAAGATCGGCGAAGCGAGTTTGAGTGTCACGGCGTACGTTACATCTTTTATCTTCAGAAGGACGATACCTCGCCTAAGAATACCGTCGCCCGTCTGGCGAAAGACGCGGCCTGCATTGTCACGGACGATTACCCATGCTTCATCATTCCGGAACATAACCGGCGGATCGCCGCGCTCGCCAGCATTCCCGTTTACGCGGTCGATTCGAACGGAATTGTTCCGATGGCGAAGTTTGAGAAGGAAGAATACGCGGCGTATACGATCAGGCCGAAGATCAGAGAGCTGCTTCCGGATTATCTGAAGCCGTACAAGGAAGACTCTCTTGAGATCGACGGCGTGAGGCTCGAGGTCGATTGTCCCGAGACCGACGTGACCGATGGGACGATCGCAATGCTTGTTAGCGAGTGCGATATAGACCATTCGGTATTGCCATCTCAGGTGTACCGGGGCGGCACGTTACACGGACACCTCCGGCTGAGGAAGTTTGTAGATGAGATCTTGCCTGACTACGAGAAGGCGCGGAATAAACCCGACCGCGACGGGTCGTCTCGATTGTCCGCATACTTACATTTCGGCTTCTTGTCACCTCTCGAGATCGCGCTTGCCGTTCAGAACGCCGACGCTCCGCAGGCGTCGAAAGACGCTTACCTCGAAGAGCTGGTCGTCCGTCGCGAGCTGTCATTTAACTTTACGCTACGGAATCCACATTACGATTCGCTTGCTTCACTTCCGGCCTGGGCTCAGAAGACAATGCGCGAGCATATCGATGACGAGCGGCAATTCACGTACTCGCTCGAACAACTTGAGAATGGCGAAACTCACGACGAGCTTTGGAACGCGGCTCAACGCGAGATGGTCGCAACCGGCGAGATGCATAATTATGTCCGGATGCTCTGGGGGAAAAATGTGATCGCGTGGTCGCCGACATACGAGATCGCATTCGAAACACTCGTCCACCTCAACAACAAATATTGCCTCGACGGTCGCGATCCGAATTCGTATGCGGGAATCTTATGGTGCTTTGGCAAGCACGACCGTCCCTGGATGGAGCGGCCGGTATTCGGAATGATCCGCTACATGACAAGCGGCAGCACGGGGAAGAAATTCGATTCGAAAAAGTATATTGAGTGGACGAACAGTCTACCTTCGTAGGAGCGAAATGTTTGTAGAAATGCTGCGAATTAATCCCCGCTCCGTAGGAGCGAAATGTTTGTAGAAAAGCAATAATACATCCCTCCCCGCTCCGTAGGAGCGGAATGGTTTGTAAGATCAGCATGGCGATGTCCGCGGTTCGCCTTCATTGAGATTCCGCTCCTCGGGAGCGGCGTTCGGTGGGGCACGCTGGTGCTACAAACATTTCGCTCCTCTGGAGCGGCACCCAAATTATGCACGCGGGTGCTACAAACATTTCGCTCCTCTGGAGCGACGGCGACTAGGGCACGATGTGCAACAAACATTTATCCTGCGGAGCGGCGGCGACTAGCGCACGTTGTGCAACAAATATTTATCTTACGGAGCGGCGGTGACTAGCGCACGATGTGCTTCAAACATTTCGCTCCTCTTGAGCGGCCTTCAATTGCGCACGCGGTGCTACAGAGATTTCGCTCCTGTGGGAGCAAGGCAAATTGTGCCTCGATGCATCATCGATTCCAGCAGCCGCGAAGCTGATACATTCTCTTTCGAAACTCCGCGTTAGCAATCAGAGGAACGCTTGGTCGTTTCCGTTTCATAGGAGTTTTCGTAATGATCAATCATATTTCTATTGCTGTTAACGATCCGCAAAGGGTCGCCAATGTTCTGGCTGAGATCTGGGACGGGATGATGTTTCCGTTTCCGCCGGCTCCGGATTCATATTTTGTAATGGCAAACGACGGTCGCGGAACCGCAGTTGAGGTCACGCCCGCCGGAACCGTACTCGTCCCCGGCGAAGGTCTGCCTGATGAGAACGATCTGCAGGCTGAAACTGGAGAGTTCGAAGCGAAATTCGTAGCTGGCGAGCTCAGACCACGCTATGTCGCGACGCACCTCAACATCAACACAAAAAAGAGCATCGACGAGATCCGTGAGATCGCTAACCGCGAAGGCTGGCGTGTTTTTGTCGCAAATCGCGATGGCGGGTTGTTTCAGTTGATCGAGTTGTGGCTTGAAGATTCGTTCTTGCTTGAAGTGATGACACCCGAACAAACCGCGCGGTATATCGAGATCACCGATCCCGACTTCATCGCACAGTTCTTCGCCCGAGCGGCCCCGCAAATCGCTGCGAGCCAGCCGAGTGAGAATTTGAACCTGATAGGGTAAAGGCTTTTAACTGCGGATGACGCGGATAAATCGGATCAAAGCAGATCTGACTTTTCAGATCAGCTCCCATCCGTCTTATCCGCGTCATCCGCGGTTACATCCGTTTCACCCACCGAGGGGTTCCACGCTCCATTCCAGTCGTAGCATTCAGTACCCCGAAAACGTTTCTTGTAGTCATAGAACGATTCCCCTTCGTATGAGTAGCCCTGGTAATAAAGTTCCTTGCCGCTCTCTTTCGCAAATTCGATCTCTTTCAGCATCGTGAAAATGCCGAGGCTGCGAGACGAGAGCTCGGGATCGAACATTCCATAGATAGCCGAAACGGTTCGTTCGCCGATATCGAAGTAGCTCGCCGCGACGAGGCGATTATCGATACTAACGCTTAACTCCATTGCGTCGCAGGGCATCGATCTCGAAACAAAGTCGTAGATCGAGTCGGGAACTCCGGTCTTGAATCGCTTCTTGTGACGCTCGAACAGGTCGGTGGAGTCGCCCGTGATGTTTATGGGATGGATACTGACGCTAACGTCGGCGTTATCTCGCAGAACGCGACGTTGACTTTTTCTAAGTGAAAAATCTGCGAGTCGGATCCGGAGCGGGATCACGCGGCGTATGTCCGTTTCGTAAATGCCGAGACTGTATCGAAAGAATTGTGTTCCGAAATGACGCCAGCCGTCGGCGAGAAGAAGATCGAGCTGCAGAGGTGTGACCTTTTCGGCGTGAAACTCTTCGTTGATGAAATTGATATCACCTTCGAATAGCACGACGGTTCAACCTCCCGAATAACTGATAACGGATAACTGAGAACTGATAACCGGCTCTTAATGGACGATCTTTCCTTCCTGCGATGTATCGATCTGCGTGAGCTCGACACCTTCGTTGTAAAAAAAGATCTTCATGTTGTCGAACAGAAACTGGTGCGAGTCAGGATTCGAAACATCGAGGCCGAAATGGTTGATCAGCTGTTTTTGCTTCGTCTGCCACTCGGTCCAGCAATCTTTGCAGATCTCGGCCCCGATCTTCTGCCCGAGCTCGGTCGGTATCGGCGCGACGCCGAGAGGTTCATTTTTCTGTCCGCAACGTGCGCACTTAAATTTGTCACTTCCGAATAATGCCATGATGAAATTCTAAATTTGCGGATAGAGATTAGCAAGGTGTATCCGCGCGTCGTCGGTCTAGTTTCGTGTCTTATTCGTGTGTTTCGTGTGTTTCGTGGTTCGGATTTTCGTTTTCATTCGTGCTGCTTGTCGTTCCGGGACTTCTACGTAGAGAAAACCCCAACCACGAAACACACGAAAACACACGAATCAAGAACGGGAAACTGTTTCCGCCTTTCGAATCGCGGCAAGCACATCGTCGTCTTTCGGCCTGAACAAACTGATCGCCTCGGCTTTCTTATACGCGATCTTTCCTTCTTTATCGATGACGATGATTCCTCGAGCCGATCGGCCAGGGAGCCACGATTTCATGTCGTACGTTTCCGAAACTTTTCTATCTGCATCTGACAACAGTCGCAACGGCAAACTATTTTTTTCGGCGAAGCCTTTGTGCGAATCCACCGTATCGGTCGAAATTCCGACGACCTCTGCCCCGGTCGCCTGATACTCCGACCAGTGATCGCGCACCGAGCAGAGCTGTGCCGTGCACACCGGTGTGTTATCGCCCGGATAGAACATCAACACGACTGTCTTGCCGCGTTGATCGCTGAGCGTCCAGTCGTTCCCGTCGCCGTCTTTTAATGTGAAGCCTGGTGCATTGTCGCCGATGTTCATTCCGGTGTCCTCACGGTTGTTGGTTTGCCACAGAGCACACAGAGTAGGATTTCTACATCTTGCCGAAATCCGACTTCTCTCGCTCTGTGTTCTCGGTAGCCAAAAATCCTGCTTGAAAATCCCTTATGTCCTTAAACGGCTTCTCCGCGTCGTCGAAATTCGGCCGGTAGTAATACGATGCCGATTCGTACTCCTGCATAAAGCCTTCTTCCATGCCGAGCTCTTCTAATAAAGAAGCGGCGTCGAACCATTCGCCTTCGGAGATGCGGCGCGAGAGCAAGATGTATCGATCGTCGGTCGCTGCTTTGTTTGTCGCATAATATTGCGCCATGAGCGAGATCGCAGTCTTCGGCCCGAGCTCGTCGCGGATCCAACGTAGATTTTCTTCTATTCCCGCGATGTCGTTCGGAAGAACAAGCAGACGGATCATAAGTCCGCGTCGGAGCAAACCGTTCTCGTCGAACACGAGCTCGTCGCCCATCTGCCGGTGCATTTCCTTGATCGCGGCCCGGGCGTGCAAAGTGTAGTCGCGTATTTTCGAATATTGATATCCGGCATCCGAGTCAGCGTATTTAAGATCGGGCAGGTAAATATCGACGATGCCGTCGAGCAGTTTCAAAACCTCTACCGAATCGTACGCATTCGTGTTGTAAACGATCGGCAGCGTCAAAGCTTTTTCCGCAGCGATCAGGATCGCACGGGCCATCTGCGGTGCGAAGTGTGTAGGCGAGACGAATCCGATGTTGTGACATCCACGGTCCTGCAGCTCGAGCATCATCTCGGCGAGCCGCTCGTGTGTCACTTCATTCTTTCTTTGCTCTTTCCACGTTTGCGAGATCTGGTAGTTCTGACAATAGACGCATCGAAGATTACAGTTGCCAAAAAATATATTTCCCGCGCCTCCAGTTCCCGACAAACAAGGCTCTTCACCAAAGTGCGCGGTACATGATGAGACAATCGGCAGACGTCCGGAGTAGCACGCGGCGATCTCGTCTTTCAGCCGGTTGTTGCCACAGTCCTTCGGGCAAACAGTGCAGGACGCGAGCATCGCTTCAAGCTGCTCGACGCGTTCGCGAAATTTATTCTCCGCTAAGAGTGTCAGGTATCTCGCTTTCATCCTTTATGCGCGCCAGTCCGAAGCCGCCCCGTTTTCCTTTCCGCTTGTACTTGATCGCAACTTCCCTCGGCGCGACTTTTCGGGCGAGCTCCCATGTGAAATCCATCTCCGCGTTCACTGTCGCGGTTGCCATGCCGGTCTCGCGGAGCATCAACACGCTTCCCCAAAAGAGAAACATGATCCCGACGATCCCGATCGGGATCGGCACCCATCGATACGTGTTGAAGATGGCCGCGATCGCGATCGTCACACTAGTCAGCGTAAACATCCCAATACCGTAATAAAAGGTCTGCATCGCACGCTGCAGTATTCGCGAGCGAGTCGTAACCTTGTCCAGCAGATCTACGATAACCTCGACACGCTTGTCGTACAGCGGCACGGATTCTTTGTCCTCGGCGTAAATAAGATCGCTGAGTCGTTCTTCGAGTTGGAGGACGCGATCGACAACACGGCCGAGCCTCGTCGACGTCGAAAGCACCAGCGAACCGGTCGCCGAGATCAGCAACGCCGGCGTGACCATCGCCGTTAGGAATTCAATGGTTGAATTCAGTGCATCAGGATTTACGAGTTCTGTGGCCATGAAACTTATTTTGCCAGCAGGCTGAACTTCATCAGGTAAACTGAACTATATGACCGAACAACCGAGCGCGCAAGGAACTGTCGTGAACTTGCAGCACGAAAGCACAGTGTTAAAGGACAATCCGCTGGGCGACCCTTACATTCGTGACCTTTGGGTCTATCTGCCGCCCGGATATGAGGAAAGCGGCGAGCGGTATCCGACCGTTTATTGCCTGACTGGATTTACCGGCCGCGGGAAGATGTTGCTGAATGACAGCGGGTTCACGCCGAATCTCGCCGAGCGGATGGATAAACTGATTGCCGCCGGGACGATCAAACCGATGATCGCCGTGATGCCGAACTGCTTTACCTACTATGGCGGATCGCAGTACATCAATTCGACCGCAACCGGACGGTACGAAGATTATTTGATCCAGGAGATCGTTCCGTTCGTCGACACCGAGCTTCGCACGGTTGCGGATGGTGGATCGCGTGCCGTGATGGGAAAGTCGTCGGGCGGATACGGCTCGCTGATAATGGGAATCCGTCACGCCGATACTTTCGGGCTGGTGTGCTCGACCGCCGGCGACGCATATTTTGAATATTGCTACCCGATGGATTTTCCAAAAGCGTTTCGGACGATCAAAGGCGACCCGAAAAAGTTTATGCGTGAGTTTTGGGCGACCGAGAAACAGAGTAAGGATGATCATGCTGCGCTAAATACAATTGGCATGGCCGCCTGTTACTCGCCGAACGGAGCCGACTTTGACCTCCCTTTCAATCTAGAGAGCGGAGAGCTACGCGAAGATGTTTGGAAACGATGGCTTGAGCACGATCCGGTGCGGCTCGCGGAAAAACATGCAGAAAATTTGCGCTCGCTGAAACTGCTTTACATCGACGCGGGAACGCGGGACGAATTCAATCTGGACATTGGCGCCAAAATCCTGAGCGCAAAATTCACCGAACTCGAAATTCCGCATATGCACGAAGAGTTCGATGACGGGCATTTCAATATATCCTACCGCTACGACCGGTCGCTCGAGTTGATATCCGAGAGAATCGAACTCTAGCCACAGAGCACACAGAGAGGAGAAAAAACTGTTAGGTTTTCCGAATCGTTAAGTCGCGGCTCCAAAATAAACCCTCTGTGTGCTCTGTGGCTAGTTTCGGTTTTGTACCCGTTCGACCTCACGTCCCATGCGGCCGGTGATCATGTAGCCCATCATCTTGAAATCGCTGATGAATGACCAGAGAGGGTATTTGAAACTGGCCGGTTTGTTCTTCTCGACAAAGAAATGTGCGAACCATGCGAAGGCATAGCCGACGACGAAAAACAACGGAAAGAAATACCAACGGCCGGTTGCGATGGACCACATGAGCAATACGATCCCGAGAGAAGTGCCGACGAAGTGCAAAGCGCGCGTCAGCGGCTTCGAATGCTCCTTCACGTAGAAATCCCAAAACTCAGAGTAGTTCATTGTATTTCAGCCGATCTTCGCCGCAATTATACTCCAAAACGCAATTCCATCCGCAGGACTGATGCTTTAAAAATGGACCCGCACATACTCGGCGACTAGCACCCCAGCCACGCTGCAGCAGACCTTGAGTACCCCGCCCAGCACCGAAACGATCGGGACCGCGATAAACAGCGACGCGATCTTACTAAAGCCGCGTTTCAACAGAACGTGGACCAGCAACGCTGCGCTCGTGCTCATAAGCAAGGTGACGAGCAGAGCCAGCACGATATACACGATGATCCCGTAGCTGGCATCGGATTCGCTAAACCCGTTCATTGTGAGAAGCATGAAAAACAATACCGCGACGCCTAGGGCGACGTTTATCAAAAGCGTGACGATGAATGCGGTAAGTTTAATTGCCATAACAAATAAAATGCAGACCGCGAACAATCTCAACGGCAGTGCGGCATCCAATCGTGCAAGTTCCGCATCCATTGATCGTACTAGTCGTGGAGGTTCATCTCATGAAACAAAGGTTCCTGCTCGCAGTGGTGTTGATCGTTTCGTCCGCCTTTCTCGTCGCCGCTCAAAAAGCTGTAGAAATTCCAAATCCGTCTATCGGTATGAAGGCGTTTCTGGAAGTTGCCGACAAAGCGGCCCAGCATCGGGAGGTCCGTCGACTGACCGAGGATGACTTCATACGCATGAGCAAAGAGCCCGGCGTCGTGATTCTCGACGCACGGAGTGCTAAAAAGTACGACGAGCTTCATATTCGTGGAGCGGTGAATCTCAGCTTCCCCGACATAACGGTCGACAGCCTCGCGACAATGTTTCCAGATAAGAACGCGAGAATCCTGATCTACTGCAACAACAACTTTGTGAACGCCGAGGATGCTTTCCCTCGAAAGATCGCATCTGCATCGCTCAATCTCTCGACCTACGTCTCGCTTTATACATACGGCTACCGGAACGTATACGAACTTGGTCCGCTGCTCGATGTTAAGACGACAAAACTCGATCTGATCACGTCGTCCGGCACCGTCGCCGAAAAATAACGCTACGAGCTAAGTCAGATCGTTCGCCAAATGCGGTCCAACTTCCATTGGCCGCGTCGACCTTTGTCAGTTTTATCGCCGCGAAAGCTGGAGGTATTTTTCTGCCGCGAGCTTTCCTATCTGCCGGCCCATCGCCGTCCCGACTTCAGTCGAAGTCCGAAAGTGCACACCGTCATAGATTCGGCCGTTCGCAACTTCCTGCATAAAATCTTCCATCTTCATCCAGGTCCGCTTTGAGTTGTCCGCTGTCGGGCTCGTTGTCGCGAGCACAGGCATTCTTGCGTTTCCGATCTCAGACTGAAGAACAGTTCCGACGGTGCCCGAAACGATGCAATGCGCGCACGGATATTCAGGGTGCATCGGCGTGTTGATAAACGGCGTCCACGACGCGTCGCGTTCGGTCGCATCATTGCCATCGATATCGCCGTTGCGGATCGCAGTGATTGGCCGCCAGAAATTGTAATGATACTTTGCGTCGAACACCGCGATCATCGCGTCGTCTATCGCCTGAGTAACCGCCATCAACAGGCGAGCATTTTGTGTTAACTCACGTCCCGGCTGATCCGCAACTCCCCGCACGAGGCCGTGATAGATCGCGGGCCCGGTCGCCTCCCAGAAACGGGCGATGTCAGTTTGTTCGGTCGTGCGAGTTGATTTGTTCTTTCTGCCGATCGCCCTGATCTCGTTATAATCCCGCGTCCACAGCTCGCTCTTCAGATCAGGCGGAGGGCCAGGACGAAATTGGCGGGGGCTCGTCATCAGCCACGGTTTTCTTTGCGGCCAGTGAGAAACGATAGGCAGGAACGTCGGCACGTACACGCCTGCGATCGTATACGGCCGGTAAGTTTCGACGGTTGCGAATCCGTCCTCGATTCGCGCGCCCATAACCGCGACTGCGACCTTTTCGCCGACGGCGATGCCGTCGGTTTTAGCCTTTCCATCCGCGATTTTGGAGAGACTTGTCTGGTATGCGACTTCGATCTGTTGCTCCTTCGCCGGTATCAGCTTTAGCAGTGTCGTTCGAGCGGCGGCCGCTATCGCAGCGTCAACCGACGCTCCGGCTGGGGCATCGATCTTCAAATCACTTGACGGATATTTTTTTGTTATCGCATTCGCCGCTTCGTAGATCGCGGTGTGCATTATCGCGAGCATCCGATTCGCTGTCGGCGTATCGAAGTTTGGGCTCACAGCCAGCTCGCAGGCGCGGGCGTTCCAATCTGAGACCGCGTCCGCTTTCGCCGAATATGGACCTATGAGAAAGCAAACAATCGTACACGCGATGAGAATAAATTTTGAAATGTGATTCATTCTTGCCTCACTTCGTCGAAAAAACGTTGGTTCATTTTTACTAAAGCGACACGATGATAAACGCTCTGGGGCTGCGCGCGAAACTCCGGGTTTCTTCTCCCCTCATCATCGGAGATCGGCGACTCGCATGTAATGCACGTCCAGAGCGGGCGTTCCGCTTTCGTTTAGAAGGGACATTGCCCGCCTCCACACACCACCGAGAAATTCGTCGTAAACACGCACGCGATACTTTGTCGCACCACGTCCACGCGCATCGGGCGTGATCGTTAGCTCTGCGTCGCGAAGCACGTATTTTCCATCCGTCACGCTGCCAGTTCTGGTTTCAAGATTCCCGAAAGTTGTAGATGTCCCAAGGCCATATTCGTATTGGCCGTTAGGAAGAAATCTGTATTGCGCCATACCGGCGTTTTGCGTGTCGCGCCACATGCCAACGAGCTCGCCGCCAAGAGTCTTACCACCGTCGTTCGTCCACCCGCGCGGACGCAGACTAAAGAAGAGACGAAGGAAACTATGGTCGTCCAACGTGCAAGGGCCCGTGCTTCCAAATCCCCACAGAATATTTACTCGACCCGTACTACTCGGAAACGCCATTGCCATCGCGGTGAGGTACTGCATTGCGCTGCCGGACATCTGCTGCACATCGGTACGGAACCAATAGTACGGCCATCCGGCTCCTGCCGTACCACGCATCGCGTTGTAATGATCACTCTTGATCTGCCAACCGGGCAACGATTCGAGCAACGCCGCTCGAGCGTCCGCTTCGAGAGATCCACGCGACGATCGTGCTGGGCTGATGCCGTAAATACACGGCGTCGTGCGATCGATGCTATTCGGTTTTAGCACGACGTTCTGCCCATCGCGCTGCGATGTGTAACCCGCCGGCACATCGAAGTCTACTTCGATCGCGCTCGAGTTGGCGGCGCCCGCGGTGTTCGCGCCTTCGACGGCCGCGATGGATACGGTGTTGAGAAATGTGGCCACCTCGCCGAGCACATCGTCACCCGCCGTCACCATCACTAGTCCGATCGCCCGGCCTTTACCGATAAAGACTACGAGCGAGAATGAAACCACCGCATCATCCGCGGTTACTTTCTGGCTGCCGATCGCGACCGCATAGTCACCTTGGCGCTCGACCTTCGGAACCGGTGCTCTTGGCACAACCGATCCAAGACGGGTCTGCCAAAGCTTTGCAAATTCATCTGTGGCCGCACCCGCCGCGGGATAACTTGGATAAATTTTTATAGCACCGACGCCGGTCGCGCGTTTATACACGACCCCCTCGTCAGTAACCTGTTTCGCCCAGCCGACCGGTGGGGTAAAGGTTAGAAATTCGAATGTGTCGGCATATAACTCGCCGGTAAATAAAGTCGCGACAATTAATAGGCCAAGCATCGACCGGCGAAAGGTATTCGTCATGTTTCGATTCCCCCATCGGGATTCAAAGGTGAGAAAGATGATAATCGAAATCGAGGCGGAGTTGAAGAAGTTATTTGTCTCGGTTGAGAGAGACAGGCATTCGGACGGAGCCAAAGGCAACAAACTAAGAGAGTCGCCGTAAATTTGACGAGCCCTTCCTGTCGCCGAAGGCGACAAACCTATAAAGCCTAGGGTGAAGCGAGTGAGACGAGCGTAACCCTAGGCAAATCGTAAAACGATCTCGCTCGCTGAAGGCGAGCAACATTCGAGCGTTTGTTCGACCCCTACAGGGTCGGCTCAATTATCAATCGATTCCTAGGGTTTCATTCGCTTCGCTCATTCCACCCTAGGCTTTATAAGTTTGTCGCTTTCAGCGACGGTACAGCGACTTCAGTCAAGATGCAATTCGGTTCTGCTATCCCATGTCGAGCAAATCGCCGAGACTATAGCCGAGAAGATGCCGGCAACGAAAGCGAGAATCGGGGTCGTAACTAACGCGAAGACGACCATGCTTAAATAGGTGCCAGGCGGTGACCTAAATGGATTTCCTTCGCGATAATCGACGACGTCCGATATCCAAGTTCGAGTGAAAATGGCGAGACAGAATATTAACGATCCAAAAAGCGATATTGGTATCCACGATGTCACAAACCGTTGGAGAATTTTCCGTAAATTCAAAACTGCCAGGGCGGTGACAAAATATGACGCGAAGGCAAAAAGGAAGAACTCCGCATATCCCGTCATTTCAGAAATGGTATTGGTTGAGAGGGGTGGGTGATGCGAAATCTGAGAGCTCAAGAACAAAAGAAATAGGACCGAGAAGATGAGAGCGCTACTACCGGCCGCACCGAACATGGCTATCCTCGGGATTTCGTAGCTATCGGAAAAATCTGAAGAATTTGGCATACACCGCAGATCAATCTGCAAACGCGACGCTTAGTTGCTTCAGCTTCATCGAATCGCTCTTATCCAAATCGTCAACACCGGGCCGGTCGACGTAGTTGTAAAGAATGTCGCGCTGCTGAGGGATGAATCCCGCCTCACGGATCTGATATCGCAAATCGCGCTCGTTCGCTTCGACGTGAGCACCGGCGGCGGAGACGACGTTCTCTTCGATCATGATCGAGCCCATGTCGTCAGCTCCGAATCGCAACGCGCTCTGACCGAGTTTCAATCCCTGCGTCAACCATGACGCCTGGATGTGCTGAATGTTGTCGAGAAATATCCGCGAGACCGCGACCATCTGAAGATAGTCGATGCCGGTCGGCTCTTCGGTGATCTTGCGTCCGAGCGCGGTGTTCTCGCGCTGGAATGTCCACGGGATGAACGCGGTGAAACCGCCTGTCTCGTCCTGCACATCGCGTACACGTTGCAGATGTCTTACTCGATGCTCAACCTTATCGCCGATACCGAACATCATTGTCGCCGTCGACCTCAGTCCGACCTTGTGAACCGCACGCATGACGTCGAGCCATTCCTGCGTATTACATTTCGTCGAAACGCGCTTGCGAACTTCGTCGTCGAGGATCTCGCCGCCTCCGCCCGGCAGTGAATTCAGACCCGCATCTTTCAGCCGCTGCATGATCGTCACGTAGTCGAGTTTCGAGATCAGCGAAATGTTGTGGATCTCGGGCGGCGAGAAACAGTGCAGCTGAAACTTCGGATATTTCGCGTGC